>JBDKRF010000184.1:0-5113 GCA_039683525.1 Clostridiaceae bacterium | reverse complement strand
ACCTTCTGCTCAACCAGATTCTGGATACGCCAAATACGCGCTATATCCTAGTTCCCAACCAGAATATCGGCGCATACAAAGTAGGTTTCATGCCACAGTGGATCGCCCGCGAATACTTGGCCAGACGTGGCGGCGCAAGGTTCAGCACAGACCAAATACGGGAGTCGAAGTGTTCGTTACTGGGTTATGCACTTAGGGGTATCAAAGTTGAGGGAACAATCCTGCCCAAAGAGTTGCTGGAAGTGAACAGGCAATTGGAAGTCGGGGATGAAGGATTCGAACAGGGCGCGAAGATACTATCGGACTTCTTCAAGTGCGAACTATCCAAGTTTCACGCGCCGGAGTTGGATCCGCTCGGCAAGAAGATCATTGAGTGCGTAATGTCAGATGGAACTGTCAGCGACTACGTCAGCTTGATACCGATTCATCTGTAACGAACAAACAACAAAACCTGACACAAGGAGATCATGAGCGAAAACGCTCGCAAACGATGACGGCACCTCATCGTCGCGATAGACCAATAGCCCGACTCACCAAGGCATGTGTCTATGCGGCACATACTTTGCGGGAAGGGCTATTGGCATATCCCTGAAAAACACTTTATTGGGTCCACCAGCTGCTAGAACGTTGCAGTTACATGAAACGAATCCGCGAAAATCAATAATCGTTCAGGAGGAAATGCGCATTAAACAACGATATGATACCCTCGAGTCTGCGTTAAACGACTACAATCCCAAGCGCTGGTCGATCAACATCCCCTTTCGAGATTATACGATCAAATGGATCGATTTGGTTCCAGCGCTGGCCGGTATTATCGGAAAAATCTCACTCGTGGCGGCTTTTGCGTCGGGGTGGGCAAATGCGCTGGGGATATTTGATGCAAGCATGATTGCGGACAGCGTAAGGCTGGAACTGATGATTGCCAGTGCAGTCGCGTTACTGTTTTGTGCGCTTTTGAATCCTTACGCAGCTCCTGCTGGGACACTTGCGCCTCTGATTCCGCTGATACCTGCCATGGCTGCGGCGGGGGTGCATCCGCTACCCTTTGCAATATTGGTCAGTCTATTCGGGTTCGTGTTTGCGAAAACCGGCGTCTTCAACATGCTGGTTCGGCTGAACGGTCCCGGCGCGAAGGCGGGAGTTTCGCTGCTTTTCGGAGGCATGGGCGTTGTGCATGCGGTGCAGAAGCTGCATCTCTGGGCGCAAGGCTATCAAAAACCTCGCTTCACACTGATCATCCTGTTCGCAGGTGTTTTATTGTATCTTTTTATGCGAAGAGCAAAGATCAGGTGGCTTGTCATTCCGGCTTGCGTGATTGCTGCATTAACGACGTCCGCTGCCTTTGGGATTTTCCCGCTCATTACGGCTCAGATCGGGCTGCCGGTTATTGATCCCTCGATCTGGTGGATTCATCGCTGGGGAGTCGGCTTCGGGCTATCGATCCGCAACTTTGTATCAGCTATTCCTTTCGTTATACTTGCTATAACCATGTGGCCGGTCGATGCGCTTGCGATAAAAGTATTTCAGGAGAGAAACTATCCGAGTACCGCAAGAAGAGCGATCATGAATATCGATGATACGTTCTTCCTCGTTACGATTCGAAATCTGGTCGGGGCGGTTTTTGGTGGAATTCAAACCGCTGCTGTATGGCGGAGCTTCATGATTCCATTGGCGGTGAGTAAGCGACCGATTGGCGGGAGCGCGCTACTGCTCGGCTTGATCGGCATATTGTTTGCCGTGCTGGGATCACCGATCGATATCGCAATCTTTCCGCCTCTGGTCTATATGGTGCTGATCTTTGGCGTTTTTACACCAATGTTGGAGGGTGGATGGGAAGGCGTTGAGCATGCGAGGATACTCTTAATTGCGATATCGTGTCTCGCTATGGGCGTTGTCTTCGCGCCGACAATCGGATGGGGCACTGCGCTGGTATTGGAGAACTGCGCTTTTCCGGGCAATAGCGACGCAGACCATGCAGAAATTCGGAAAAACAGAAATAGAAGCATTGCGATTTTTTTCGCATTATGCTTGATCCAATTCGGCTTTGATTTGTAGAGCAACCGAGAAGTTCAAACGAGCATTGCATGGCTCAACTTAGTTTATCGCTTTTTTGGACGAAACATTTCAAGCAACGGGACGAGAAACGCCGCAACAAAACCACCTGAAAAACCGTTGTTGTAGAGATTCATACCTGCGTGCAGAAACCCGATGTTGGTGACCAGAGACATATGAAGGACACCTGCCAGAATGCCGGCAAGAATACCATATTCACCGGCGATAGGTGCGAGTGTCATACCGAATAATGCTGCAATGATTGCGAATGTCGCGCTGCTGTCATGAATATTGAAAACATTCGTCAGCATAACACCGATCAGGATCGGGATCGCGTTTTTGAGGTGCATGCCGTATGCGCTGAAGCCCACCACGGTGAAAATCGCACCGAGAACCGGGCCGTTGAGCGCGCCGCCGACGGCTAGCGCATAAGTGGTGCTGATGATTCCCATCAGCGACATGTTCATCGCGGTCACGCCCAGTCCGGAGATAGAAAGAAAGTCACTCGGCAGCACGCCCGTCTGCTTCAGCAGACATCGAAATCCTGACATCCGCCCGCGGCTTGTCAAAAGGCCCAACAGGAACAGCAGCGCGAACAACGTATAGAGGAAAATGATGAGTCCGGGATTTCTGCCTTCCGAAAGAATGGATACGGCTTCGATCTCGATGCCGAACCCGCGCAGCACCGCGGTGAAGAACATACCGACTAAACCCGCGGTAAATCCGATGTTGAACAGGCTGTAGCCCTGCGTAAACTTCAACACCTGCGAGGCAAGAGGCACGAGAAGAAAACCTGCGATGACGCCGCCCGCGATGCCCAGCAGAATGCCGATTGGGATGGGCAGCCCCAGGTTGAAAGTGAACTCGCTGACAAGCGGGCTGAGCGCAGTTCCAAACATACTGTGCAAAATGTATTGACGAAACGGGTTCTTGACCGCTTTTGCGTAGAGGAGAACGCCCAGAACGATCGGGAAGGTATTATAGAGATTTTTGCCGAAGAAGGAGAAGCCAATCATCGTAAATACCGCGGCGATGATCGCCCCGGTGACAGAAACTTTGTTGATCCAGATGAGAGTTACGCTGATCAGACAGATAATGCCGACATTCATCAGCGTCGCGCCGATGTTTGCTAGCTGGAAGTAATCGGACAATAGGTTCGCAGGCGATGTAAGAATAGTCAGGCTGCCTTGCAGGATGTCTCGGGGCGCGTTAAACAGGAACGACATCGCGATCAAACAAACACCCAGAAACGCGATGAAGGAGAGGATGATACGGTTTTGACGAATGGGTGGCAAAGAGGCGACATCATCGGGTTTACTGCAATTCGTTGGATTCCAAAAAGGGACTGCGCCTGGCGCTCCAGGGTATTGCTGGTTATCTTGGTTTTCGGTTTCGGATGACATAGATGCTCCTTCCAGTGAAGCGTGCAGGCAAACAAAAATCATCAGAAAACTCTTTTTCCGAAAGAGAACAGAGTCTTCAGCTCCAAATCAGCCAGATCAGAAGATAGCCCGTCATAACAGCTACCATCGTAAATGGAACACTGATTTTCATGAATTCTTTCGCGCGAACCGGGTATCCGTTTCGCTGCAGGATCCCCAGGGCGGTGATATTCGCGGAGGCGCCGATCGGGGTAAGATTCCCGCCGAGAGTAGCGCCGCACAGCAGACCAAAATAGAGGATGGTAGGGTCAGTGCCTATCAGACCTGCGGTTGCAGCTGTAACGGGCAGCATCGTTGCTACATAAGGGATGTTGTCGATAAACGCGGAGAACAACACGGATGCAAAGACAAACATCGTGTAAATCGCGAACAGATTACCTCCACTGAACTGGACAAAAAGACGACTGATTGCATCAACGACGCCTGCCTCGGATATACCTGCGATCACGATGAGCAGGCTCATCAACAATACCAGCGTTGTCCAATCGATCTCCTTTGCGATCCGTAGTAGCGACAATTGAATCGCTTTGGTACGGATCATCTGGCGAATCAAACCCACCAAGAGCACGCCAATACAGATAAGTCCGTTCGTGATCGAAGGCTTGTTATTTAAAAAAGAGGCAAAGATTAACAAAACTATCATTCCGACAAGCAGGATGGTTGGCACATAATCCTGCACAACACTGCGCTCGTTAAGAGAAACCTTCTGCCGCTGTTTCCGGAATAGAATTAGTAAAACAACAGCAGAAAGGAGCGCACCGATCTGGACGACCCAGAACATCCCGATTCTACCGTGATAGAAGAAAAAGTCGATGAAATCCAAGCCGGCATAGTCACCCAAAAGAATGGATGTTGTATCGCCTACCAGTGTGGCCGCACCTTGAAGATTCGAAGAAATTGCAATGGCAATCACAAAAGATACCGGGGAAGTTTCGAGTTTTTTTGCTACGACGACTGCCACGGGGGCAACCATTAATACTGTAGCGACATTGTCAACAAACGCAGAGATCAATCCTGCAAACAGCGAGAGCATTATGATAACCCACCGCACATCCGGCATCTTATCTATGATGAGATCCGCGAGAAACAAAGGCATTTTCGACTCGATAAAAAGGGATACAATTCCCATAGTGCCGGCAATCATCAAAAGGGCATTCCAATCAACTGCTGAGAAAACCTTGCTTGCAGGCATAATTCCGGATACTACAAACAAGACGGCGGAACAGAATGCCGTCAGCGCTCGTGCTTTCGGCAAGATTAGCAACATGATATAGGTTAAGACAAAAATAGCGAGTGCAAACCACATAATCCCTCCAAAGCACGAAAATCAGATGGACCATCGACCATGAAGAATTGCGATCAGAACAGTTTGATCTAATTGTATAATCGAGGCAAACGTTACGTCAACAGCGAATCAAAGCATGTTTGACATTCAAGCATTTTATTGGCTCAAACAGATATTTTGCTCCAACAGATGGTGCGATAATGGTCGTTTGAGGTGTCCCCCAAAGAGTAGTCCACGTTGAGTGAGAAAAAATCGATGTTCAGACGGCTTCTGAGCCCGTTTTCAGGGCAAATTCAGCCGGTGTTAGGTATGTTAGTGCACTGTGCGGACGGAA
>JBDKRF010000183.1:0-3885 GCA_039683525.1 Clostridiaceae bacterium | reverse complement strand
TGATGGTATAGCGAAGAACGGCCTCGCCGGAAGGCAAACGCCCGAATTCAGATATGGTGACGCTCATGCTGACAAACCTCCAGTTATTTGATGCCGAACGCGACAAAAGCGCGTGCAAAGCACGTTTGCTCTATTATAATACACGCGCGCGTGAGAAAGAATATATTTTAAAGATTCCGCTGCTCTTTCTTGCATTTATAATGAGAAAGAAGAGACCTGACGAATTATAAACAACAATTGCTCTTTCTTGCAATTAGAATGAGAGAGAAGAGACCTGACGAATTTTAAAAAAACAACTTTCAGCGTCTTTTTTGCGCATCCACGTTATGGTAAACTAACGCCATGGAAAAAATACTCGATGCATCTGCCCGCCAATCGATTCCGGTGGACAGGACAAAAATCGATACAAAGCATATCGACGTACTCGACGGCGTGCGCGCGCTGGCGGTCTTCGGCGTGCTTTGGTTTCATTTCTGGCAGCAGAACTGGATCATGCCGTATATCGACGTGCCGCTTTTCGCGAAAATCGGCTTGCCCGGATCGATCAGCCTGCTGTTCCTTCCACGCGCGGGTTTCCTGTTTGTCGACTGGCTCTTGTTCCTCTCCGCATTCTGCCTGTTTTTACCGTATGCGCGCGCGACGATGGAGCAGTCCCCGCTGCCGGATCAAAAGCTCTTTTATCAGAAACGCGTGGCGCGCATCGTGCCAAGCTATGTCGTCAGCGTACTGCTGATCTTCTTTCTTGTGTCGGTTCCTTCCGGCGCGTACCGCACGGCAGCCGAGGCACTCAAAGACCTGATCCCGACGTTGACGTTTACGCAGACGTTCTTTCCCGATGCGCTCATCGGAACCAAGATCAACGGCGTGCTCTGGACAGCCGCCATCGAGATGCAGTTTTATCTGTTCTTTCCGTGGCTTGCGCGCGCGTTTGCGAAAAAGCCGGGCTGGACCTACCTCGGCATGCTTGCAGTATCTCTGCTCTATCTTTGGGGATTCGCGCTGCGGGATGCGGACAGCATCCGGCTCACGGTGAACCAATTGCCTGCGTTCTTTGGAGTGCTTGCCAACGGGATGGCGTTTGCCTACCTCTTCACGCTGGCAGGAAAGCACCTGCGCAGGAGTCCGCAGCTTTCCGCGCTCACGCTGTGCGCTCTGATCGGAGGCTTTGTCGTGCTCGCTCAGATGATGAAAACTGCGCCGGACACCAACCCTGTGCAAGTTTGGCAGGCACAGCATCGCTATCGCCTCTCGCTGGTGTTCGCGGTGATCACCGTCTCCGCCGCGCTGACGTTCTCCGGCGTTCGATGGCTGTTTTCCAATAAACTCATGCAGTTTCTGTCGCTGATTTCGTATAACGTCTACATCTGGCATCAATGGCTCGCGGTCAAGCTCAAAGAGTGGAAGATTCCGTACTGGACGGGGGATAATCCGCCGAACATGACAGGGGATACCCGCTGGCAATGGACGTATACCGTGCTGATTCTGATCGGAACGTTTACGCTCGCGATATTGGCGACGTACCTGCTCGAGCACCCCGCAGCCAAGCGGATCATGGCCTGGCAGCCAAAGCAGAAGCAGCATCAGAATACCAAGCGCGAACCGCTGATCTCGCTGGAAGTCATCGAGCCCGATTCGGAACCGGACGAGCAGCTTGCGAAAGAGCCGATGACGGCACAGCCGCAAATACAAAACAATAAGGAACAGGAAGAGAAATGAGACACCGTTTTACGCCAAAGGGCGTTTGCTCAAACAAGATTGAGTTTGATCTGGAAAGCAACCAAATTCACAACCTCGTATTTACATCGGGGTGCAGCGGAAACCTAAAGGCGATCGCGACACTGGTCGAGGGCATGGAGGCAAACCGCGTGGTAACGCTTCTTTCGGGAAACACCTGCGGATTTCGCGACACCTCGTGTGCGGATCAGCTCGCGCGTGCGATTGTAGCCGCGCAAGAAGCTGAAAAAAAGAATACATGCGCGGGCTGAGCGAAAATCGTGTAAAATAGTAGGCAGAGCGGTTCTTGTGAAACGCTTTAAGCAGAGCAACCGGAAGGATGGTGAAGCAGCATGGATCAACCCATCAAAACGCCGTACGCAACGGACGGCTATATCATAGACCAGGCAAGAATGACCAATATTCGTTATGGTGCGCTCACGAGCGACATCAATGGCTGCGGCTGGATCGCGGCGTATAATTTCCTCAAGCGCATGGGGCAACAAGCGGAAGAAAAGGCAATCGCGGATGAACTGATTCGCTATACGCTGTTTCGCGGATTCGCGGGTACCGATCTGTTTCGCCTGCGCCGCTTTTTCAAACGGCATGGGTATCGTATGCCGATTCGGTGGAACTGGAATAAAAAAGCGCGCCTGCCGGAAACGACAAGCGCGGGTGTGATTTGGTATTGCCATAAGGATGGCTTCCACTTTGTGACGTTTTATGCGGATGACGCGATCTCGCCCAAAGCGGACGGGGAAGCGAGATTCCGTTTTCTCAACGGTCACGCGGGGAAGGAGAGCCACATCGATTCGATGCGCGGCTTCCTGACGCAAAACAACGTCATTCCGTTTGCGCTGATCCTCGTCTGGCCGGGAACGGAAGCAAAGGGCTGACCGTATTCGGGCGGCTCACTCCGCCGTCAAGAAATCCAGCAGCATGGGTTTGAGTAAACCATAGTTGCGCAATACAAAATCATGACTGCCTTGCGGGAAGATCACCGTGAGGCAGTTTGTGTTTTGTTCGCCCAACGCGTTGAGAGACTGCTTCATCTCGGCGGTCTCGCCCTTGGCGCACATGGCAAGCATCGGAATCTTGACGGAAGCATATCCCGGCAGGTCTTTGAGATAAATGCGGTTTGCGTAGAAACCGACATAGGTGTTGAGCTTGATCTTCTGGCTGTAGGCAACGAGCTTTTCGGCCTGCTCCGGCGTCATTCCCCAGTACTTCGCCTGCAAGCGAAGCAGATATGCGCTTTTGATCGCGCCGTAGGACATCCGCGCGAGGCTCGACAGACTCTTCACACTCTTTTCCGACGAGATGAGCCATGCGCTGAGGAACACGGCGCGGGAGAAGAGCTCCTCGTGTTCGCTGACGAGCTTGACCGCGAGCTGCGCGCCGACGGAATGCCCCATGATGAGCACCTTGCCCACTTGAAGCGAGGCGATCCACTCCGCCAATGCATCCGTGGTCTCCTGTGGGTTATATGCTTCCGCTGCGGCTTCGCCCGCACCGGGCAGATGCGGCACTACCACGTAAAACCGCTCGGCGAGCGCGTCGTATTGATGTGCGAATGTATCCAGCGCGGCGGCCCCGTGGAGCAGCACGAGCGTCGGGTTGCTTGAATTGCCGTAAGAATCGAATACCATAGTAATCCCCCCTATAAATTAGAAAATTTCAGAAAGAAAACCCGGGCAGACACCCGGGCTTTCGAAACGAACGAAAATCAGAGTGTGATCTCGGTTGCGACGCGGTACATGTATTCATCGAGATCCTTTGTCATGGTCAGCGCTTCGTCGATGGGCACCGTCGTGATCTGGCTGTTGCGGTAGCAGACGATGAGGTTGGTGCCGCCCGCGAGGATTTCCTCCACTGCGCGGTGTCCCATGCGCGTTGCCATCACGCGGTCACGCGCGGACGGGCTGCCGCCGCGCTGTACGTGGCCGATGATGGTTACGCGGGTATCCAGACCCAGCTCGTCGCGGCAGCGTTGGGCGATCTCGTTGGTGCTGTTGGTGCCCTCGGCCACGATGATGAGGTGATGATGCTTGCCGCGGTATTGCCCTTCGCGGATATTTTCCACGACGTCGCGCTCAAAGTCAAACGGGCGTTCCGGCAGTATAATCGCGGTGGCACCCACGGAGATGCCGACATAGACGGCGAGGTGACCCG
>JBDKRF010000182.1:0-3771 GCA_039683525.1 Clostridiaceae bacterium | reverse complement strand
AACATTCTTGAGGCAACGCTGACGGATATCGTCCGTTACAAGCGTTACTTCAACGGAATCACGGGGCTCGTGCTCGCGGCTTCCTGCATCTTTCTGCGCGGGTCGTGGATCGATTATACGGGACTCACGCAGCTGGGTTTCTTCGCGAAGTTCATGCACATGTATGAGTTCCATGCGTTAACGTTTGCGGGAACCATCGCCTGGATCGTCGCCTACACGCTCTGGAACTGGATTTTCGTCACCAACGAGTTTTCGCCCGCAGTGGCAAAGCTGCACGTCGGCATTCTTGCCGCGCCGATTCTCGGCAGCCTGATCACCGGCAACCCCGGCTTCTGGCTTGTGTTCCGCGCGGGCTCTCTCTCCTTTGGCGGTTGCCTGCAGATCTCCGAGAAGGAGTTTGTGGAGGAGAATTTGAAAAGTGAGCGCTTTTCGCGCTTTGTCGCCTTTACGAAAAAACCGTCCGTGCAGATTCCGGTCATGGTACTCAACGTTGCACTGATCCTCTTCGCGAGCTTTGTGAAATAAGTAAAACGCATCCAAAGAATTTCTTTCGACAGCACGAGAACAATATAAGGGAAATATAACATGAACGAATACGATGTCATCATCATCGGCGCGGGGAATGGCGGACTCGCTTCCGCGGCGACGCTCGCTGAGTTGGGCAAGCGGGTGCTTGTGTTTGAAAAGCACAATATCCCCGGCGGCTGCGGCACGAGTTTTCGCAGAGGCCGCTTTGAGTTTGAGGTTGCGCTGCATCAGCTCAGCAGCATGGGCACGCCGGAGAAGGCGGGGCCTTTGCGTGAGCAGTTCCGGCGCTATGGCATTGAGAGCGAGATCGAATGGATCGAGATCAAAGAGCTCTTTCGTGTGAACTTTCCGGACGGAACGGGCGTAAGCATCCCCGCCGATCGGCATGCTTGCGAAGCGTTTCTTTCGGAACAGTTTCCGGAGGAGAAAGACGCGATTCTGCGCTATTTTGAGACGGTGTACGCCTTTGCTTCCGAATCGGCAAAGTTTGCCGAGGCGAGCGCAAAGAGCACGGGAGAACCCGGCGCGCTCAAAAAAGCGGTGATGAAGCTGCTCTTTCCGAAGATGTATCCAACGCTTGCGCGCTATGGTCTACTCAGCACGCAGGAGGTACTGGACGAGTTCTTTGCCTCGCCCAAACTCCAGCTGGCGCTGAGCGCGTACTGGTGCTTCATGGGTATGCCGCCGGAGCGCTTCCCGTGGTCGATACTCGCAAAATGCACGAATATCTACATGGAAGACAAGCCCTTCTATCTGCGCGGCACGTCCATGATGATGAATCAAGCCATCATGGAATCGATTCGCCGGATGGGCGGGGAAGTCCGCCTCAACCTCGGAGTAAAGAAGCTCCTGCTCGAAAACGGCAAGGCGATCGGCGTGGTGGACGACAACGGCGCGGAATACCGCGCAAAAAAGATCATCTCCAACATCTCCCCGCTTGCGACGTACGGCGCGCTGCTGGAGTCGGACGAGGTGCCCGCCACCGCACGGGAATATCTAAAACCGTACACGGTCGGCATCTCCGCCATCACGTGCTTCATCGGTCTTGACTGCACGCCGGAGGAGATCGGCTTTACGACCTCGTTCACGCTCAACTATGAGAGCTTCGACGCGAACAAAGACTTTCAGGATGCTTACAAGCTTCTGCCGGAGCATGACCCGCTGGTTGCGACCTGCTATACCGTGGATGATCCCGAGGTGTCCCCGAAGGGAACGAGCATCATCACCGCCGGAACGTTAAAATACGGCACGGAATGGGAGAAGCTCTCGCCGGAACAGTATTACGAAATGAAGTACGAAGCGGGCAGGCGCATCGTCGCCCGGCTGGAAGCGATGTATCCCGGCTTTACGAGCCACATCGAGGAGATGGAGATTGCGACGCCGCTCACGCACATGCGTTATCTCAACCATCCCGGCGGCGCGATCTACGGCTATGAGCAGGATTTGCTGAACTCGGTGTTCTTCTTTCCCGCGGAGAGTAAGATTCCGAATCTGGAGTTCGCCAGCGGCTGGGTCAATGCCTGCGGGTTCGGACCTAACTATCTGTTTGCAGATAAGCTCGCCAAGCGCGTAGCAAAAGAGGTGTAACCATGGGAAAAACATTGAAAGATACGCTGCTCGGTACGCTTGCGCATGGCGAGGAAGTGCTGGAAGACATTCGTGTGCTGCGCAAGGTGTCGCTGGATAAGATCACCGAGGGGAATGAGGCGGACGCGCGGATTGCGCCGCTGCACGCGAAGTCGCTAGGCCTCGTCGTCAGTGCGATTGCGGACACGGGCAAACAAGCAAAGGTCATTCGCCTCTCCGGCGCGAATGGCTATCTGCCGCCGTTTGAAGCGGGGCAGTACATCAACCTCTTTACCGAAATCGGCGGTGTGCGCACGAGCCGCCCGTACAGCATCAGCTCGTCGCCCAGACAACGCGGATATTACGAGATCACCGTTGCGCGGTCTGCCTGCGGATTCGTTTCGGACTATCTGCTCGACGAGGTCAAGGTTGGCGACACGCTCTGTGCCAACGGGCCAGCGGGTGTGTTTCGTTATCAGCCCGTGTTCCACTCGAAACAATCGCTCTTTCTGGCGGGCGGCAGCGGGATAACGCCGTTTTTGTCCATGACGCGCGAGGTGCTCGAAGCGCATCTGGATCGCGACATCGTGCTGCTCTACGGCTGCCGAAACGAGCAAGCCGCGCTGTATCATGATGAACTCGGCGCATATGCCGAAGCTTATCCGAACTTTCGCTATCATCTCGTGATCTCGGACAACGTTTCTGGCTGGACAGGGGAAACCGGATTTCTCGATGCGGCGCACATCACGCGGCTGGTGCCGGATTATGCGGAGCGCACCTGCTACATCTGCGGGCCGCAGGTGATGAATGAGTTCTGCCAGCGAGAGCTGGAGGCGCTCGGCGTGCCGGAGAAGCGCATTCGCAGGGAGTTGTTTGGCTCATGTAAAAACATTGAGAAAGAAGCCGGCTGGCCGGCAGAACTCACGGGGGAAGAGGTCTTTCACGTGACCGTTGGCGATCGCACCGTCGAAGCGCGCGCAAACGAACCCATCCTCATCGCGCTGGAGCGCGCGGGCATCCGTGTGAACGTTTGCTGCCGCAGCGGCGAATGCAGCCTCTGCCGCGTCAAGCTCGTCTCCGGCAAGGTGTTTCTCAGTAAGGGAATGCTGTTGCGCAAAGCGGATGAAAAGTATGGCTACATCCACTCCTGCAAGGCATATCCGATTGGCGATGTTTCGATTCTTTTATAATAGCAATTCGATTGGGAGGAAATAAGTATGGGATTCTTTTTTCAGGGGTATTCGCTTGTCAGTGTTCTCACCGTGCTTGCGGTTATCGCTGCGCTGGTCCTGCTCAACGAGATCACGCGCCGCAGCAAGATCATCTCGATCTTGACCTACTGCGTGTTTCCCGTCGTGCTGGTCGGCCTCATCGCCGCGGGCGTGGTCGGTAGCCCGTCGAGCAAGACTTGGTTCGGCGTAGTGAAGACCTACTCTGCGCTGCTTGGCGTTGTCGGCTTTATGGCGATTCGCTATACCAAGCTCGGCAACACGAAGTTTGCCGCATACTTTCCGGTTGCGATCCTCGGCATCAACATCATCGAGGCAATCTTCCGCGATCTTGAGGTATTCAACACCTTCAAGACGCTGACCACCGACAGCGCAGGCCTGACCCTGCTCGGCGGACCGTGGAACATCCTCAACGCGATTGCGGGCAGCCTGCTCGTTCTGACCATGA
>JBDKRF010000181.1:0-2349 GCA_039683525.1 Clostridiaceae bacterium | reverse complement strand
ATCCCGTGCTCCATCGCCTGCACCACGGCAAACGCCGCGTCGTCGACAGAATGAATCGCGCCGCTTTCGACATCCAGCAACACGTTATGATTTTGAAATTTGAACGAATGGATCAAGTGCGTACTCCTTGGTTAAACAGATATAATATTTTCAAAAATGCTTATTTCAAGAGACAAAAAAAGGCCTAAATGGCCTTTCTTTGCGGATCGGCTGATCAAAGATAGCCTACAATTACTTTTCTTCCTTCGCGCACTTCTGGTTGGCAACCGTGCAAGAGGTTTTGCATGCCGACTGGCAGCTCGCCTGGCACTCGCCGCACGCGGTGTTTTTGCCCGCCTTGATGCAGGGCTTCTGAACGGTTTGAATATGCTTCATGGCTGAATTCCTCCGAAACAATATCTCTCTTTGGGATTATACACGATATCCGCTTACAGCGCAAGCTCGGCGGTATCGCGCGCAATGGTCATCTCTTCGTCGGTTGGGATCACGTAGACATGCACCTTGCTCGTGGGTTTGGTGATCTCCTGGTCGGTCGATCTCGGGCAAGAGAGGTTAAACTCCCAGTCCATGTCCATACCGAGGTACTCAAGCCCCTGCAGAATCATCTCACGGATATAGCCGTCGTTTTCGGCAACGCCCGCGGTCATCACGATGGCGTCCACGCCGCCAAGCGTCGCCGCATAGGCACCGATGTATTGACGCACCTTATAGCAGAACATCTTGCGGGCAAGCGCCGCGCGCTCGTTCCCCTGCTTGGTTGCGGCGGCCAAATCGCGGAAATCGCTGCTCACGCCGGAGATGCCGAGCATGCCGCTCTTCTGATTCATATAGGTATCGATCTCCTGCGCGTTCATGCCGGTTCTGCCCATGAGATAGGGAATGATCGCTGGATCGATGCTGCCGCAGCGGGTGCCCATCGGCACGCCTTCCAACGGAGTGAGTCCCATCGAGGTATCCATGCACTTGCCGCCCTTGACGGCGGAGAGGCTGGAGCCGTTGCCCAGATGGCAGGTGATCACGCGCGTGTCTTCTTTCTTCATGCCGAGGGCAACGAGCTTCTTAATCGCCTGACCGGAGACATAGCGGTGCGAGGTGCCGTGGAAACCATAGCGGCGCACCTTGTGCTCGGTATATGCTTCATACGGAAGAGCATACATATACGCCTCGGCAGGCATGGACTGTCCCCAGGCGGTGTCGAACACGGCAACCATGGGTACGCCCGGCATCGCCGCCATGCAACCGCGAATGCCCATCAGGTTTGCGGGGTTATGCAGGGGGCCTAGCGGAATGCACTCTTCGATCGCTTCGAGCACCTGATCGTCGATCAGCACGGGCGCGGAATATTTTTCACCGCCGTGCAGCACGCGGTGACCTACCGCGCGGATGCTGCTCATGTCTTTGATGACACCGATCTTGGGATCTGCCAATACGTCGAGAACGAGCTTGATCGCGTCCTCGTGCGTCTTCATGGGGCTTTCTTTTTCCAAAGATGCGCCGCTCGCGGACTTGTAACTCAAAACCGACTTCGCAATGCCGATGCGCTCGCAAATGCCCTTTGCAATCACCATTTTCTCGTCGATGTCGATGAGCTGATACTTCAGCGAAGAGCTGCCGGCGTTGATAACCAGAATATACGTCATTGTGTGAGGTTCTCCTTACAAATTCTGCGCCTGAACGGCGGTCATGGCTACGACGGATACGATGTCTTCCACACTGCATCCGCGTGAGAGATCGTTGATGGGATATTTGAATCCCTGGCAGATAGGCCCGATGGCATCCGCCCCGGCAAGACGCTGCACCAGCTTGTAGCCGATGTTACCCGCCTGCAGGTCGGGGAAAATCATGACGTTTGCCTTGCCCGCAACGGGGCTGCCGGGGCACTTGAGCTGGCCAACCTTCGGCACGAGCGCCGCGTCCGCCTGAAGCTCGCCATCCACGACGAGATCGGGCGCAAGTTCGTGTACCAACCGCGTGGCCTCCACGACCTTGTCGACCAACTCGTGCTTTGCGCTTCCTTTTGTGGAAAACGAAAGCATCGCGACTCTGGGCTGCATGCCGCAGAGGCACTGCGCCGTCTGCGCAGAGGAGATCGCAATTGCCGCAAGTTGCTCCGCCGTCGGGTTCGGGTTGACAGCGCAATCGCCGAAAACCATCATGCCGTCATCGCCATATGCCTTGTTCGGAAGTTCCATGATAAAGCAACTGGACACGACCGAGATGCCTTTTGCCATCTTGATGATCTGCAAGCCCGGGCGAAGCGTATCGCCGGTGGTGCTGATGGCACCCGCGACCATGCCGTCTCCACGGCCTTTCTTGATCATCATCGCGGCGAAGAACTTGGTGTCCTTC
>JBDKRF010000180.1:0-4530 GCA_039683525.1 Clostridiaceae bacterium | reverse complement strand
TCAAAATGCTCTTATACTGCGTGTCGCTCTCGGTGAGGTTGTCTCCCGTGATCATCAGCACGGCCTGGTTGCGCCGCGCAGTGATCCAAGGCTGGAGCGCGCCCGCGCCGTTGCGGTTGTCCGCGGACTGTACGGTGCGAAACGAGTTGACATCCCGCATGCGAATATGCGCAATAAAATAGACGAGCGGATAAGTGTCCCCGCCGTAGTTGGTGTATTCCGCGGTCACACGATTGATGATGATCGAGAGCGCGTCTGTGCGGTATTCCCAATGCCCGTTCTCATCATCCACCACGACGACCTCTGCGGGATCGCCTTCTTTCCGGTAGAACTCGTCGCTGGCGGATGCCGAAACATCCTGCGCATCAGCCTGCGCTTCCGGCTCTGCAGAAGGCTCCGGCGTCTCGATCGGTTCCGGCGTCAGACTGACGGTTGCGGTGGGTTCCGGCGTTGCCGCCGCTGCCTTTGCCGCATCCGTCTTTGCAAGGTACATCAGCGCGCCGGATGCCAGTAAGCCCAGCACCAGCGGTAAAAGCGAGATCACCACCGCGCCAGGACGAATCCTGCGGCGGCGCTTGCGCAGTCCATAAGTCAGCATCAATATCAGCGAAAGGAGAGCGCCGCCCGCGGCAATGCCGATCAGCACCATATGAGATGCGCCAAGCGTCGATAGCAGCGATGCGCCGTCCGCTGGATTGGAATCCGTCTGCGGGTCCTGTGCGGCACTGGCCGGCTCGGCCGTCGCTTCGGGTTCCGCTGTGGGCTCCGGCGTTGGCGTCGGCGTTGGCAGCGGCGTCGGCGTCGGGTCAACATATCCGCCTAAGGTCGCGGTATCGATGTTTTCAAATAGGTCGTTTGCCTTCGCGTCGTCCCCAACCTGGCTCTCTGATAACTGGAAGGTGGAGGTCAGCGTCAGCCCGCTCTCAAACGCGTGGCGCGTCGGGCAGAGCGGAAACACCTCACTGGCGAGCTCCTGCACGGTCTTTCCCGAGCAGCCGTTGAGCGGGGTAGTATAGTCCAGCGTGGTTGTTCCGCTTGCGGACGCGAAATACAGCTTTTGCACACCCGCATCCTCCGCGGCGCGTACGGTATACTCGCCCGTGAACTGCGCGGAACCATCCGGCGCGGTCTCGTCGTCGATATGGGTGACGATCACCTTCGGCGCGAGTTGCGCGATATGATCTTCCAGGAACGAAAGCGTTGTCTTTCTTCCCCAGTCGTTCTTCACCATCTTATAGAGATTGTCATTGATGCTCTTGAATTCGCCGAAAAAGGGATACTGATCGTAACCCGTGTACCAGAGCGAGCTCAGGAGCTCCTGCTGTGCGCTGCGCGTGCCGCGAGACATGACCATGAGCGCGGTCGGAATATCATGGTTGCACGCGTAGGTTGCGATGACGCCGAAGAACTCATCCAGCGCGGTCTTGGGGTTGGAAGCAACAACCAATAGGTCGGCGGTTATCGGCAGGTTCCAGCGCTGAACGTCAGCCGGCAGATCACCCGCGCCATAGACGGCGAGTGTAGACAGCGTAGCCTCGCCCGAAAGCGTGATCACGACGCGCGAAACGCCCTCTATGAGCGGATAATATGCGTTGATAAACGGCTGTCCCGCGTCTTCGGATAGCGTTGCCCCGCCTTGATCGTACTGCGTCACCACATACTGGCTCGTCGGGTTATACCACTCCAGATACAATCCCTGTGCGCCATCCGGCAGATCGACCTGAATCGATTGCTCGGATTCAAACGTTTGGTAACTCTCAACAAGCCCATCCGTGATGCGGTATTCTTTGCCCGCAAGCTCTTGCGGCAGGGTAATGGTGCAGTCACTTGTCACCGTACCAACCTGCTGGATTTGAATCTCCGCCGACTCCGCGCGCGCGCCGGAAAGCGGAACGACCCCCGAAAGCAGCAGCAGCAAACCCGTCGCAACCGCAATCATTCGGCTCTGAACTCTCGTTTTTCTTACATGCGTATACATGGGCTTAGTATACACAAATCATCCTCTCAAAGTCAAAGCGATTGTATCAAGCAAGTGAATTTTGCGTAAAGACTCGATGCAATTGTGACACAAGGTTGTTTTGCGTGTCGTTTTTTGGTATAATCCGCTCGACCTGACAAGAGCGCGTTTTTAACCCGCGAAGGGTTGCTTTCCATGAATCGACCGACCGTATCGCAATGACGATGGATGCCCTGCTCCTACGAAGCACGTGATCCCGACGATGAGGTTGCGGCCAGGCACGACCTTATGGCGGATGTCAAGCAGGTCGGCCGCACACACACCTTTCATCAGGTGTATTTTTATGCCGATCATGACTGTCCCCATCCAGCGCGCCTGGTTGAAATCGCCGGATGTATCTGCTTTGATGCGTCCGTGCAGAACCTGCTTGTTCCCACACGAGCAGTCATAGAGGAGACCAAACGAATGCAGCAAAACCCAGAAAATCTACAATATACCCCTGCTCAGAACCACAGCGAAAACCCCAAGCGAAGGGTTTTCTTTGGGCGCGTCTGGTCGGAAACACAGACCACATTATTTCTCTTCGGCATTCCCGCGGTTTGCAAAGAGAAGACCCGGGATCGGGATGTACTGAGGCTCATCGGCATTCCCGTCATCAAGACATACTACGACACGTTTGATAAAAAAACGAGGTTTCTGGGAGTTCCTGTTTCGATTCGCCCAAACTACCGATATCTCGAGCAACGGATTTCGGACTCGATCAACTGCCTCAACATGCTTCCCGGCGCACCAACCAAGCTGCGCTCGAATCAATCCGAACTTGTTACGCTTGCGGAAGCCAGAGCGATTCTACGCAAGCTTCCTTCCTATCAGCTGATGTGTGACTTGAAAGAAGGCAGGCTTCTTCTGGAGGACGAACTGACGATCGTGACACATCAAATGGAGAAACTGCTTGCGCCGGAGGGTAAGATCGATGGCTGACCAGAAAACGACGCAAGGTATACCGATTGTATTTCTGACGGACAACACATACGCAATTCCGACGGCGGTCGCAATCCAGTCGTTGATCGATCATTGGGCGGGCGCAAAGCCCCTGCGCATCTATGTGATCGTTCACGAGGTTTGTGATGATTATCGCGAGAGACTGAAGCAATTTTGCTCCGAAGAGGTCCATCTTGAACTGATCGACTCCGATTGGAACAGCGAAAACCTGAGTTGCTATTACGACAAAGGAAGCTATGTTACCGCAACGAGTATGCTCAAGTTTTGCATTCCGCGGCTGTTGCCGCAGGACGACAAAATCCTCTATCTCGACGGTGACATTCTGGTTCAAAAAGACCTCTCTCCGTTAACGGAGTACGATATATCGGATTATTATGTAGGGGCGATTGAGGATCTTGCGGCGGAGAAGTCGATCAAGCTGCATGATATCGTCGGCGTCAAGCGCTACTTCAACTCCGGCATTCTTCTGCTCAACGCAAAGCGGTTTCGCGATGAGGATCTGGAGAAAACGATGTTTGAGATCGGTCGGGAACACCCGGAGTATATGTGCCGGGATCAGTCCGTGTTCAACAAAGGTTTTCAGGAGCAGGTGCTTTGGCTTTCACCGGAATGGAACCTGATGATGTATAACCTGCGTCACGCAAACTATTCCATGTTGCTGGTCAACACCTTCTATGGTACGGAATATGAGAGCCTGAAGGATATGGAACGCCAGGCGAACATCATCCATCTGACGAACAAATATAAGCCCTGGGTCTATGAAGACGCGTATTGCTCCGACGAATGGCTTGCGTTTTACCGGCAAACACCATTTGCGGATCTTCCGATCCATCTGCGTACAATCGACGAAGATATCGTTGAAATGAAGAAAATCGCCATGCAGAACAGTCACGTCGTTCGTCGGCTCGGCTTCATCACCAAAGATTGGTCGCCGGAAGAAACCGCCTTCTCGGCGTTCGGCAAGTTGTTTGCCAACAAGGTCAAACAACCGGTGCTGCGAGAAGTTCGCCTCTTTGGCATCCAGATCTACCGTGAACGTGTTGACAGCGAACACATTACCGCAAGCGTACTTGGCGTTCGCTTCAAAAAACGTGAAAATCTGGAAACCATCGCAAACGAAGTGGATGAACGTATCCGCGCAATGATCCGTGAAAAGGCCGGTGTATACCCCTGGGCGGCCGATGATCTGCCGACTTACTTTGCGTTCCGTCAACTGGATGTGTTGGATTTGCTCAAAGCAAGACGGGGGAAACAAGCATGAGACTGCTGTATGATTTGCGCGCGTACCAATACTATGATAAACGCGGGATCGGGCGATATATCTGCGAACTCTTTACCCGCGTTATGCAGACGACTGAAGGAAGCATCTATGCGCTGGTCGAAGAGCCGCTGGATAAGCCCGTACTGCCCGACGATCTCGCCGAGCGCGTTTGCTTTCGTAGCGTGGAACAGTTTTTGACTGACGAATTTCCGGACGACTATTTCGATTGCTTCATCAACGGAGCTGCACTTCAGCTTGCTCACAACGGCGGTCCGCTGGAATGGATGTACCCGCCGCAGGTTCTGCGCTG
>JBDKRF010000179.1:0-2211 GCA_039683525.1 Clostridiaceae bacterium | reverse complement strand
TGCGGGCAATCGAGCCATCAAACAGGTCGCAAAACCCGGACACCATGAGGCAGACCACCGCCATCGATGTGCGACCATACATAGACAGCCCGATTCCGAGCATCGCGCTGACCACGCCGAAGTATGTCAGGATCACCGTGTAATTATAGAACCCAACCATCCGTTTTCTTTCCGTTTCATCAATTTCTAGGCATGCGAAATAGAGCAGATACGCGTTGTTTAATTATTTCTTGTTGTAATACGATCGATACCAGTTCGTGAACTGTTTGAGCCCTTCTTCGATTTGCGTGGAAGGATCAAAGCCAAAGTCGCGCTGCGTCGCCTCGATATCCGCATAGGTCTTTTCCACATCACCCGGCTGCATCGGCAGGAAGTGCAGTTGCGCGGTCTTTCCCAACGCGTTTTCAATCGCGCGGATGAAATCAAGCAGCTTGACCGGGTTGTTGTTGCCGATGTTATAGATGGCGTTTGGCGCGCCTGTTTCATCCAGCTTCGGCGGGCAAAATAGCATCTTCTCGATGCATAAGATCACGTCGTCGATATAGGTAAAATCGCGCAGCATATCGCCGCCGTTGTAAACGTCGATGGCTTTCCCCTCGAGAATTGCCTTGGTGAATTTAAAGTATGCCATGTCCGGCCTTCCAAACGGGCCGTAGACCGTAAAGAAGCGCAAGCCGGTCGCGGGAACGCCGTAGAGATGAGAATACGTATAAGCGAAGAGCTCGTTGCTCTTCTTCGTCGCGGCGTAGAGCGAAACGGGCTTGTCGACGCGGTCTTCCACCGAAAACGGTGTTTTGTCGCGGTTGCCGTAGACGGAGGAACTGGAGGCGTAAAGAAAGTGCTCCACAGTATGATGGCGCACCTGCTCCAGCACGTTGAAAAAGCCTACCACATTGCTCTCGATATAAGCGCGCGGATTTTCAAGGCTATAGCGAACGCCAGCTTGAGCTGCCAGATGCACGACGACGTCCGGTTTTGCCTCGGTAAACAGCCGCTCGGTAAAGCGCTCGTCCGCCAAATCACCCTCAAAGAACGAAAAACTATTGTACGCCTCAAGCTCGCTCAGCCTTGCGCGCTTGAGCGAGGGATCGTAATAATCATTCACGCAGTCCGCGCCAACGATACGCGCGCCTTGCTTGAGCAGCCGCAGAGACAGGTGATAGCCGATAAACCCGGCAGCGCCCGTGATTAAAATTGTTTTTGTCTCGAAATCCGGCACCTGATTCTCCCTTATCGTCCGATGGAGTAGTATTCCACTCCGCCAAGCTTCATGATCTCCGGGTCGAGGATGTTCCGCCCGTCGTACACCAAAGGTACGCGCATCTTTCTGCGGAACACCTCCGGCGTAAGCCGGACAAACTCCTCCCACTCGGTAAAGATAAAGCAGCAGAACGCGCCTTCCAGCGCATCCTCCACACTGTTTGCCAGCGGAATGTTGGGATATCTCTTGTGAAAATTCTCCGCTGCAATCGGATCGTAGCAAACCACGTCCGCGCCATGCTCGATCAACAACTGTACGTTATCCAGCGAAGGCGCTTCCCTTAAGTCGTCGGTGCCCGGCTTAAACGCGAGCCCCAGTACCGCGACCTTTACGTTTTCAAACGTCATGAGACGCTTTTTCGCTTTTTCAAAGAGGCGTGTCTTTTGCTTTGCGTTGATCTCCACCGCGGCGTCCACGGTCTTGAGCTGCGCGCCGTGCTGCTGTGCCAGATAAGTCAAAGCCTTTGTGTCCTTCGGGAAACAGCTTCCGCCGTAGCCAATACCCGCTTTGAGGAACTTGGCTCCGATGCGCGGATCATAGCGCATGCCCTCGGCGACGTCGTCGATATTCGCGCCGACCAGTTCGCAGAGGTTTGCGATGTCGTTCATGTAGGAAATCTTGAGCGCGAGGAAGTTGTTGCAGGCGTATTTGATCATCTCGGCCGAGCGGCGTGTGACGGACACGATCGGCAGATCAAACGGCGCATAGATATCCAGCAACATCTTTCTTGCGACGTCGTCCTCGGTGCCGATGATGATGCGCGTGGCATGCATGGTGTCATAGACCGCATTGCCCTGCGCCAAAAATTCCGGATTGCTCGCGACGCGAACCGTTACGTCCCGCTCAAGATTGTCCTTGATGAACTGCTCCACCTTGTCGTTGGTGCCGACCGGTACGGTCGACTTGACCACGACGAGGCAATCCCGCGTAACGCACTGCGCAATCTGCCG
>JBDKRF010000178.1:0-4183 GCA_039683525.1 Clostridiaceae bacterium | reverse complement strand
AACATTGCTCCTGGACCATAAAACGGGGGCAGATCAAACTCGATGTGGTTTCTTCGCCAACGCAAGAAATATTAGATGCAAAACGCATGAGGGAATATGAAAAGAAAAAGGCACATGAAGTTGTATCGCTTCGTGTGCCTTTATGAATAAACCCTCACGAAGTGATACAATCGCGCGATTGCTTAGGGACAGGCGCAAACTTAAGTGCGATCTCACTTTGTCTGGCAGCAGAGCGCTCTGATACCAAGGCTAACAAATTGTGCACGAAATCATACAGTTGTATATTATTCGAGAGAGTGCAAAACGAGACGAAAAGAGCTCGTCCTGCTAACAATCGTTATGCGTACAAAATAGCGCAGATAATAGGATTACACTTCGAAAAAACATTTTCAAACAATATAAGTATAGATTTGACAGTGCCAGGGTCAGGGTGTAACATCTAAATATGTGTAGCGTTTATTTTGCTGCTAAGTTTTTACCGATCAAGAGAGCGCTCGGCGTTTACGGCAACACGTGGAAGGGAAGAAAGCGGGACCCTGGCTCTGTGCGCATCGCACGATAGCGGTACTGCTGCTTTATGCAATATCTGCGCATGTGATAACGGTGATCATACTAAATCCATAATCATCGGAATTAAAAATACAAGAAGAAAGGGAATGCCGATGTTTAACGTATTAATTGGTGGCGCCGCAGGTCAAGGCATTGACACAACGGCAGCCATACTGGAAAAATTCCTCAAACGATCCGGCTACCATGTGTTCACCATACGGGATTTTATGTCCCGCGTACGCGGCGGACACAACTTTTCTATGATTCGGTTTGGCACCGAACCCGTGCATTCACACAGCGACCGTCTGGACGGGATAATCGCGCTCGACAACGAAACAGTCGCGCTGCACCGAGATCAGCTGAATGAAAACGGGTTTATTCTTTGCGACAGCAAGTTGACTGCCGAGGATCCCCGCCTGATGAAGTTCGACATGGACGGTATGGCGAAAAAGCTTGGCAACCCGCGTGTATCCGGCATCATTGCGGTTGGCATCGTGTTGAAGTTGTTTGGTGAAACACTGGAAGGCGCGGAGGAGGTTCTGCGCTCATTTGTGAAACAGCAATTTGTTGAGATCAATGTCAAAGCACTGCAGGAAGGATATCAGATCGCGCAGAAGCTTTATGACCACCTCAATGGGAACTATCACGACTGGATGCTGGTGTCCGGGAACAATGCCGTTGCGCTGGGCGCTGTTGCTGCGGGGCTTCGGTTTTATTCGGCCTATCCGATGTCGCCTTCTACGTCTATCATGGAGACGCTTGCCGCGCTGGGCGACGAAGCAGGGTTGGTCGTTGAACAGGCGGAGGACGAAATTGCCGCCATCAACATGGCCATCGGGGCTTCCTACGCGGGCGCAAGAGCGATGACAGGCACGTCGGGCGGCGGGTTCTCGCTAATGGTAGAAGCGCTGGGCCTTTCCGGAATGGCTGAGATACCGCTTGTGGTGATCGACGTGCAGCGCCCGGGGCCCGTCACCGGCCTTCCAACGCGGACGGAGCAGAGCGACCTGCGGTTCGTCATTTCCGCTTCGCAGGGCGAGTTCCCGAGGATGGTAATCGCGCTGCGCAATCCGTCGGACGCTTTCTATCAGACCATGCGCGCCTTTCACCTGGCGGAACAGTATCAAATTCCGGTCATCCTAATGAGCGATCAGTATCTGGCCGACGCGACTTCCACCGTGGAACCGTTTGATCCCAATCGAATTGAAGTGGCGAATCCCGCAGGCAAACACAACGGGGACGGCGAGTACTTACGGTATCGGTACAGCAAAACCGGCGTTTCTCCCCGCTTGATTCCGGGCAAAACAAAACATCTTGTGCTGATCGACAGCGACGAGCACGACGAGCGCGGGTGGATTACGGAATCCGCCGAGGTGCGTACCAAGATGATGGACAAGCGCATGAAGAAGCTGGACGGGATCCGGCGGGAACTGCTGGAGCCGGACTTTCTGGGCGCGGAGGATTTCGATACGCTGATTCTCGGCTGGGGCTCGACGTGGGGCCCGATTGCGGAGGCGGTTGAGCTGCTGAATCAAGAGGGGAAAGGGCGTTATGCCGCTCTGGTCTTCGGCGATCTCTATCCGCTGCCGCAAAAGCTGCTGCTCGAAAAAGCGCCCAAGGCCAAGCGTATGATAAACGTGGAGCAGAACGCAACGGGTCAGCTTGCCGGACTGATTCGAGAGGAAACCGGGATCGTCTGCACGTTCAGCATCCTCAAATACGACGGAAGACAAATCTCCGGGGAAGAGATCGTGGAGCGCGTTCACAAGGAGGAGTCAAAATGAATACGGAATCCTTTTGCACCTATGAAACGGCCTGGTGTCCGGGCTGCGGGAACTTTGTCATTTTAGAATGCCTGAAAGCCGCGCTCGAGCAGTTGGGCAAGGAGCCCTCCGGCGTACTGCTTGCGGCGGGAATCGGACAGGCGGCAAAAACGCCGCAGTATCTCTCTGCCAACGCGTTTTGCGGGCTGCACGGGCGTTCGCTTCCGGCGGCGATTGCGGCGAAAATAGCCAATCAATCTCTGACGGTTATTGTCAACACGGGAGATGGTGATTCTTACGGAGAGGGCGGGAACCATTTTGTACACAATATCCGCCGGAATGTCGATATTACGCATTTCGTTCACGACAATCAGATTTACGGCCTGACAAAAGGACAGGCGTCGCCTACTTCCATGGCCGGCATTGTGACCGGTGTTCAGACGGACGGGAATTTCAACGAGCCGCTGAATCCGGTTCTTGTGGCGATTGCATGCGGCGCGGGATTTGTCGCGCGCGGTTTTACGGGGCATAAGGCACAGCTCATCTCGCTCATGAAACAGGCGATTGCGTACGAAGGGTACGCGCTGGTCGACATTTTGCAGCCCTGCATCAGCTTCAATAAAACGAACACATTCGCCTGGTACAACGAGCGCGTTTATGAGCTGGATGACGCCTACGATGCGCAAAACAAAGCAGCCGCGATGCTAAAGGCGATGGAGTTCGACGAAAAGATTCCCCTCGGTATCCTATATCGCGAGGAAAAGAGCACCTATCACCAGAAAAATGTTGTCCTGAAGCAGGGCACCCCCCTGCTGGAACGAAAGACGGATCCGGCTTTCCTGAAACGGCTGATCGCAGCGTATATATAAAATTTGAATTGGAGGGAATGAAATGTCTGTTAAAAATGCAATGACTTCCGAATTTCTTCACTCCGCTTACGGCGGCGAGAGCATGGCGCATATGCGGTACTTGATCTGGGGGGACCTGGCGGAAAAGGAAGGCTTTCCGAACACAGCGAAACTGTTTCGCGCAATATCGTTTGCAGAGCAGGTGCACGCGACCAATC
Organism: Clostridiaceae bacterium; assembly: GCA_039683525.1. Taxonomy (GTDB): domain Bacteria; phylum Bacillota; class Clostridia; order Christensenellales; family CAG-138; genus UBA7703. The sequence goes on along the minus strand of JBDKRF010000178.1, from coordinate 805 downwards.
ATTATCGCGCAATCGGCGGCGAAACAGCAGGGTCAACCGTGACCGCCGGCGGAATTTTCGGCCCGAACAAAACCGCGGATAACCTTCGCGGGGCAATCATGGGTGAGCTGCACGAAGTAGAGCAGATGTACCCGGTTTATCTGAACACGGCGGAGCTGCAAAATGAGCCGGAAGCAAGGAGATCGTTCCATTTCGCGCTGGAGGCGGAGAAGCAGCACGCGGTGCTGTACCAGCAGGCGTTGGACGTGGTAAGCGCGGGCAAGGATATAGCTCTGGATTCGGTTTATATCTGCCCGGTTTGCGGGCATACCGTGCTGAACGGCGCACCGGAGCACTGCCCGATCTGCGGTACAGCGCGGGAGCAGTATCACGGGTATTAATAGATGCACAATTATGTTAAGCGCTTATTGAATGAAGTGTCCTCAGAAGAATTGTCCGCTTCGAAAAAAACGATGTTTAAACGGCCTCAGAGCTCAATTTCCGAGCAAATTCAGCCGGCGTTAAGTATTAAAGTAGCGCTGTGTAGACGGAACTCGTTGTAGTCCCTTAGTGCTATTTAAACAAGAGGAATCCCTGATAAAGAAAAAGGCACATGAAGTGGTATCACTTCATGTGCTTTTGTGAATAAACCCTCACGAAGTGATACAATCGCGCGATTCAAAGAGGGTGGGTGCAAGTTGAAATATACCCCTAAAATCGGACACAAGGAAATTCGGCGATCAAAAATCGGACAGTCAAAAGTATATTGAACGGACAGTAAACGTATCCAGGGAAGTATCTTTCATAATCTGGTTTTTAAAGCTAT
>JBDKRF010000177.1:0-3957 GCA_039683525.1 Clostridiaceae bacterium | reverse complement strand
AAACTTGCCGTTTTGCGTGCGCTCGGCAACCATGGCTTCCATCACCGCGCCGCCGACGTTTTTCACCGCGGAAAGACCAAAGCGGATGGCGCCGTTTTCCACCGAGAAGCGCGCGCGGGAGTTATTGACGTCCGGCGGGAGCACCTGTATGCCGTGCCGCCTGGCGGAATAAACATACGAAGCGACCGTGTCGAACGAGCCCAGAAAACTGTTGATCAAGGCCGTAAGAAACTCCACGGGGTAATAGTATTTCAGGTATGCCGTGCGGTAGGCAAGCACTGCGTAGGCCGCCGCGTGTGATTTATTGAACGCGTAGGAGGCGAAATCCATCATCTCGTCGAAGATTTGGTTGGCGACTGGTTCCGGTACACCGTTTGCGACCGCGCCGACGACGCCATCCGTTCCGTGAACGAAATACTCGCGCTCTTTTGCCATCACTTCGTGTTTTTTCTTACTCATCGCGCGGCGCACAAGATCGCTCCTGCCGTAGGAGTAACCCGCCAGCGCGCGCACGATCTCCATGACCTGCTCCTGATAGACCATGCATCCGTAGGTAGTGCAGAGGATCGGCTCTAAGAGCGGATGCAGATACGCAACGCTGCCGGGGTTATGCTTGCCTTTGACATAGCGGGGGATTTGCTCCATAGGACCCGGCCGATAGAGCGAGATGCCGGCGATGAGGTCCTCAAAACAATCCGGCTTGAGCTGCTGCAAAAACTGGCGCATGCCGCCGGATTCCAACTGGAACACCCCGTCGGTATCGCCCACCGCGATCATTTGATATACCTTGTCGTCCGTAAACGGCAGACGGTTTAAGTCAGGTGCCGGTTTTCCGCCCTCCTCGATAAAGCCGAGCGTATCGCGAATCACCGTCAGCGTACGAAGACCTAGGAAGTCCATCTTGAGCAGCCCCAGCTCTTCCAGTGTGGTCATCGGAAACTGCGTGGTGATGACGGAGTCGTTGACCTGCAGCGGAACCACGTCCGTAATCGGTACGCTTGAGATCACGACGCCCGCCGCGTGGGTCGAGCTATGGCGGGGCAAGCCTTCGAGACGGAGCGAAAGATCGATAATCTTCTTCGTCGTCTCGTCGCTTTGATACTGTGCTTTGAGGTCGGGCGAGATGGTCAAAGCGCGCTCCAACGTCATATTCAGCTCAAACGGCACCATCTTGCTGAGCTTGTCGACGTCCGCATAGGGAACGCGCAGCACGCGGCCCACGTCTCGGATGACCGCGCGCGCCGCCATGGTACCAAAGGTGATGATCTGGCTGACGTGACCGTCGCCGTACTTCGCCGCGACGTAATCGATGACCTCCTGCCGCCGCTCGTAGCAAAAGTCGATGTCAAAGTCCGGCATGCTGATGCGCTCCGGGTTGAGGAAGCGCTCAAACAGCAGGTTGTATTTCAACGGGTCAACGTCTGTGATGTCGAGGCAATAGGCGGCAAGACTGCCAGCTCCGCTTCCGCGGCCGGGGCCGACCATGATGTCGCGCATCTTCGCGTAATGGATGAAATCCCAAACGATGAGGAAGTAGTCCACAAACCCCATCTGCTCGATGATGCCCAGCTCATATTGAAGCCGCTCGCGCGCTTCCGCGTCCGCCTCCGGCAGCTTTTGCGCCATGCCTTCGTCGCAGAGCCTGCGAAGATACATGACGTTGTCCAGCCCGTCGGGCGCGGTAAATCCCGGCATGCGGCGGATGCCGAACTTGATCTCAAGATTGCATTTGTCCACCACTTCCGCGGTGTTGTCGATGGCCTCAGGATCCTCCGGCAGGGCTTTTCGCATCTCGTCTTCACTCTTGAGGAAGAACTGATTCCCTTCCATGCGCATGCGGTCGGGTTCGTCCACAAAGCGCTGGGTTTGAATGCAGAGGAGCACATCTTGCGCCTCCGCATCGTCCGGAGAAACATAGTGTACGTCGTTGGTAATGACGCACTTTGCGCCGATCTCGGCTGCGATTTTTCGAAGGCCGGGCAGCACTTGAATCTGCTCCGGAATGCCGTGGTTTTGCAGCTCGATATAGAAATCCTCACCAAACATGCCCTGCAAGCGTTTGGCGTGGTGGAGAGCAAGATCGTAGTTGTTTGCAAGCAGTGCCTGCGGAATATCGCCCGCGAGACATGCAGAGAGACAGACGAGCCCCTCGCAATGCTGCGCCAACAGCTCATAATCGATGCGCGGACGATAGTAGAACCCGTGCAGAAACGCCTCGCTGGAGAGTACCATGAGGTTTTGATAGCCTGTTTCGTTTTTACAAAGCAGAATCAGGTGCGCGTATTCGCGATCTTGCGAGCCTTCGCGATCCCGCATGGAGCGAGGAGCCACATAGGTCTCCATGCCGATGACGGGTTTGATGCCTTGCTTTAAGCAAGCGCGGTAAAAATCGATCACGCCGTACATGACGCCGTGGTCGGTGATGGCGAGCGCGGATTGTCCCATCGACTTTGCGCGCGCGACCAGATCGGGAATGCGCGCGGCACCATCGAGCAGACTATATTGTGTGTGAACATGCAGATGCGTGAAATTACCCATGGCGGATCTCCTTTGCGATACGAACCAGCCGCAAGAGGCGGTGGTTCATGCCGCTTTTACCGATTTCGGCGAGCTCAGCCAGCTCCTGAAGCGTCGCCTCCGGGTGATTGAGCCGAAGCAGAGCCGCCTCGTAGAGCGTCGCAGGCAGGCGGTTGAGCCCCATGCGCTCCTCGATGGTCTCGATTGCGCTGATCTGCTCAGTGGAAGCGAGCACCGTCTTTTCGATGTTTGCGGTTTCGCAGTTGGTGGTGCGGTTGACATAGTTGCGAAAATCCCGCTCGGAGCGCGCGCTCTCAAACTTCAACACCGAAGTGTTCGCGCCAATGAGCGCGAGAAACGCGGAGACATCGTCTCCCTTGAGATAGACCACGGGCTTCTCGCGGCGCTGCATCGTCTTTGCTTCAGGCCCGAACGCGGAGAGCAGCAAGATCAGCTGGTCTGCAAACGCTTGCGAGCGCGCGACGATCTCCAGATGATAACCCCGATACGGGTTCGTACAGGAGCCGCTGCCGAGGAAAGCTCCGCGCAGGAATGCGCGGCGGCAATCGTCGTCCGAAAGCAGCTTCGCGGGGACGGTTTCGCCGATAGAGAATTCACCGGATTCATAGAGGAGAAGCCCTGTATCGAGCAGAAGCTTTTCCGCGTCGTCACCTAATAGCGTGACCAGCGTTAGCGGACGCCTGCGCTCACGTTCGCTCAGTTCAATCGTGGGTTCCAGTGTATAAAGCGCGGAGGCTAGAGAAACGATGAGCTTGCCGACGGCGAGCGTCTCGGTCGCAAATGAAGCACCCCGTCCGCGGCCGATGGTCAGCGCGCCGCAGGTATGCACGAGCCCGGCAAGTTGCGCGAGCCGAATGGAATCCGACTTGAGTCGAATCTTTGTGAGATCTTCTTTTGCACTGCTGGAAAACGACATGCCTGCTCCAAATCTTTCCGGATTGATCGCCGAATCACGGCTGCTTCATTTATTATAAACGATTTGCCGATTTACGTCAGTAAAAAACGGTTAACGTTTTTGTGCAATCAAAAAAACGCCATACGGCGTTTCTATGAGAAGCGTTTGATCGAAACCATCAGCCGTTTTCAAAGCGCTCGTGGATGTCTGCGGCCTCAGTCGTCAGGTCCCGGTGATAGATTCGCACATTCATACCGCTGTCGACGAAGCGGCGCGCCATCTCTTCCGCCGCAGCGACGGAGCGATGCCGCCCGCCCGTGCAGCCAAAGCAAATGCGCAGGATGTTCTTGTCCTGCTCCTCGTAGAGCGGAATCAGCTTTTTCAGCATCTCCTCGACGCCATCCAAAAAAGGCGCGACGGAGGGCTGCGCCAGTACAAACTGTTGTACCGGGGCATCGAGCCCGGAGAGCGCGCGCAGTTCGGGAATATAGAACGGATTGGTCATAAAGCGCATATCCAGCACA
>JBDKRF010000176.1:0-14172 GCA_039683525.1 Clostridiaceae bacterium | reverse complement strand
AAGCACGGAGGACTCGCCCGTGTCGCTCGTGAGGGTTACCGTATTGTCCCGCCCGGCGTAAAGCCCCAGAATAGGAACCTCCGCGCGCGCGCTGTCAACGGCTTTCACATAGGAGAGCGTACTTGCTGCGTCGTCACCCGAGACGGTAACCGTGATGCTTTTCGTGCCCGCGGGATCAAACAGAACCAACGCCGAGAGCGGGTTCATGTCATATGGATCGACGATGATATACGGCTCTGCTAGGGTATAATGCGCCTCAGCGTAGTCTGCCAGAATGTCCTGCTCCAGCGCTGCCTGAGCCGTGAGGATATCATAGCCGGGCACCTCGGTCATGGCAGCGAGCTTCCGTGCGGTGGGGCGCACCAGAATCCCGCTTTGCAGAACCAATGCTACACCCGCAAGAAGCACAAGGAGTATCAGCGCTGTGATGAGGAGCCATCCTCCGCGGCGGGGCTTTTGCATGTCGTGAACCCTTTCTAAACAAAACGATGTCTGATGAAAGCAACAAGATGCAGCACTTCTCGTGAGCCGACGATTACGGCGTTGGGACCCCGTTGGCCGCAAGTACGGATTTGGGAATCAGAACGCGAGTGGGTACACCCAATTGCAGGTTCTGGTCGGAATCACGATAAAGTGGCATGCGATTGCCGCGGTATGCTTCGACGGCACCTTTTTCATTGGTGATCAGCGCTTCCCAGATGAGCTTTCCGCTCGGATCGACCTCATTCATTACGATGTGAGCCGATGGAAGATTCGGATCATCATTTTCGATGAAGAAGAAACCGAGCCGATTGCCGTTGGCGAGCAGATCGGCGTTGCCGCAGCGCTCGGTATAGAGTTCTTCGCCGCGCTCTTTGCCGTATTGCCATACCTGCTCGATCGTACCGGCATTCTCATCGATGCGATATTGCACGAGTCGGGAGTAGTTCTGTATGGCGGGTAGATTCCCCGTGCGCAGCGCTTCCTGAACAGACGCCTTACCAAAGCGAACGGTTCCGTTGTCAAACAACAGGATATCCTCTGTGCCGGGGTTGCCGTCCTGATCGGGCAGAAGATAAGGAGCATGCTGCCAATAGGGCCACTCAAATTCAGATTGGTTATCAACCGACGTAAGCAGGTATTTTTGATCCATGGGCAGCCAGCCGTCGGGCGAAGCAAGAATCCACTGGATCGTACCGGATGGCCAGGCCATCTTGACCACAGCGGAGCTATGCCTGCCGGAGAGGATCACATCACCGTCATCCCAAACGATGGCGTTTAGATGAAACCAGTCTGTCGGCGACATACCCCATTGCTCCGACAAGATTTTCTCCGCTGACTGCGCGGTGTTGATTCGCTCGCTGGAGCGGGGAAGAACCGTCTTTAAATCCAGCGTATGGACGATTTCGCCTGTGTTCGCATCCAGCTCATAGACGAAATCCTCGATGGCTGCACCCTTGCTGCCGGTGACCAGCAGGTTGCCGTTGCTGCCCGCTTCGATATCGTGATGCACACCGTATGGGCTGTACCAAACGCGTAAAAACTTGCCGAGGAAATTGCGCTCCGTGAGCAGAACGTTTCCTTCCAGATAGGAGCCGTAGGTGGTGATATAGGTGCCAAACTCGTAATCATACAGCGTGCTAGGCGGGGATACCCATGTGTTATTGGTCCAGCGGATATCGCCGTGCGCATCGAACGCCAGCTTGTGTGTGTAGAGAAAATTCACGCCGTCGCTCATCGCAGAAGCGTCCTCAATGTCGGTTTGTATGATGACGTTTCCAATGGTGTTTGGGTCGATTGCATCGGTTTGAATTTGGAATGTTGTCTCCATTTTTTGCCCGGATGCAAGCGTGGTGGTGAGGGTGACGGTGGTCTCATCATCCGCGTACAGCCCGTAGATGGGAATCAGGTGCTCCGTCTCCAACGATGGGAAATCATGGCTGATGTCCGCATCGCTCGTCTTGCCGTGTACGCGGACAAAAACGCGCGCGGGCTCGTCTGTGGTGAAGACTGCAAGCGCGGTCAGAGGAGAGCAGCCGTAGGGATTGTCGAGGATAAGCGGGTCCTTTGCTGAATGCGCGCCGGAGCGCAACTCTCCAAGTATCAGCTCTTCGGTCTTCTCCTGCGCGGAGATTTCCGATAGCAGCGTGATGATCGTTTCCCCAAAAGTAGGGCCGCTATTGCCGTCTGCTGCGGGTTGGTTTACCGCCGGAGTGGCTTGCTGAACAGGTGCGATAGGCATATTGCCGCTCAAACGCGGCCAGAATGCATAAACCAGGATCGCGAGGAGGCTCAGGAGCGCCACCGCACCGCGAAACAGTGGGTGCTTGAACAGGTTAACCTTCATCGCGTTTACCTTTTCCCAGTACACGCAACGCAAGAAACAGGACGTTTGGCAGAGCGACGGCGCTTACCGCCGCGATGACGCAATACTTCGCAACGCTGCGGAGATTGCCAAAGACCGAGAGCGGCGCAAGATCGCCGAAACCGCGCAGATAGACGACGCCGAACGCAAACGCGGCGATGAAAAACGCATAGACCAACGCGAAGATGATGAAATCAAAATTGGACAACGGCTTTTGCCGGAGAGTGCGGTGCACAACCGCGGCAAGCAAGCCGGGCGCGAGGATCAGAAAGAAGGGAAGCATATGATCTCATCCTTTCGCTGTTACGGTAAAAAAGCAACACAAAACGTGTAATGTGAAAATAATTATACAATAATCACGACATGAACACAAACAAGCAGCATTGTTTCGACCGAAAAATGCCTGCGTTAGGGTTTTTCGTACGTCGGGCAATGAGAATGATTCGTTTTTTATCAGAATAGCGTTGTTATCACCTTACGAAACGGGTTAACAGAAAGAACCGCCCGGTCAGGACGGTTCTTTTGTGTCTGCCGGGAATGACTCCGGCGAGATGTTGTTTTGTTTATTTTGTTAGCGCCTGATCAAGCGTCGCAAAGAACAGCGCGGGGTCGTCCGTGATGGGCGAGTGTCCCGTCGTCTCCAGCGTGACCAGCGACGAGCCGGAAATCGCGGCCTGCGCGCCTTCCGCCCAAGCGCAAGGCACGACGAGGTCGAGCATACCGTGGATCAGCGTAACGGGGCATTTGAGCTGGGCGAGCCTCCCGCTTCCTTCCGCCGAACCGGTGGGTTTGTCCGTCATGTTGAAGGTTAACAGCGAATAGTCGATATCCACCAGGTTCTTCTGCTTGAGCATCGCCTCTAGATACAACTCGTAATCCTCGGCCGGGGGCTGCTTCCTATTATAAATTACCGCGTTCCAGATGGCGCGCATCATCTCGCGATCCCCCGAGGCATACGCCGCGAGAACGGGAGCCACCTGCACCGGGTCGATCTCAATGTCCTGCTTGGTTTTCAGTAGTTCGCTTAGAATCGGTTGGCCTGACGCGTCTTTCTTGAACATCGGATATCCCGTCGGCGGTACCGATTCGACTAGGATCGCGTTTTTCACGCGTGCGGGCAGATCAGCAGCCATCTCGAGCACGACGCCGCCGCCGGTCGACCAGCCGACGAGCGTGCAGGTGTCGATGCCCGCTTCATCCAAGAAGCGCTCCAGATCCTGCGCGAGCTCGCGGAGGGAATCAAAGCGGCTGTTGTAGGTGCTATCGCCAAAGCCGCGCATATCCGGCGCAACTACGTGATAGCGACCTTCCAGATGCTCCATCGTGGTCTGCCAATGTACGGAAGAGGACATGTTGCCGTGGATGAGCACGATCGTCTCGCCCGCGCCGCTGGCACGATATGCGAGGGTTTCATTGCCGATGGAGATCTTTTTCATATCATATTGTTTCATCGCTCGTTATCCTTTCTGATTGCATCCCTTGCAGGTAAGTTTATCGTTCGATTGATTCAATTGAAGGCAAATGCTGGAAGTGCAGCGATTTGCAGCAGAACCAGTATACTATATCGCTCTTCTGGTTTCAGCGGGTTAAGTGATAATTTTACATGCAAATCGACCGCGCTTTTTGCCTCAGCAGGACTTCAGTACAACCGCGGTTCCCATGCCGCCGCCGATGCAGAGGGAGGCGAGGCCTGTCGTTTCACCCGCCGCGCGCAGACCGGAAAGCAGCGTCACGATGATGCGCGCACCGGAGGCACCGACCGGGTGACCGAGCGCGATTGCGCCGCCGTTTTTGTTGGTGCGGGAGAGAAGCGATTCCTGATCGACGCCATGCTCTTCGCTCAAAAGCTTGAGTACGCCGAGCGATTGCGCGGCAAACGCCTCGTTGAGCTCAATGCGCTGCATGTCGGAAAGCGGCAGGCCTGCCATCTTCAGCGCCGCGCGCACCGCGGGCACGGGGCCAAGCCCCATGACAGAGGGCTCCACGCCGCCCTGTCCCCAGGCGATGAGCTCCGCCAGCGGCGTAAGGCTAAATTCTTTGACCGCGCGCTCGGAAGCCAGCAGCAGGAAGGCCGCGCCGTCGTTGATGCCGGAGGCGTTGCCCGCCGTCACCGTTCCGCCGGGTAAAAAGGCGGGTTTGAGCGAGGAAAGCTTTTCAAGGCTCGTCTTGCGGTTGGGGTATTCGTCTGTATCGACGACGATCTCTTCCTTGCGGCTTTTGATCGTGATCGGCGTGATCTCCGCGCGAAACGCCCCCGCGTCGACCGCGTGGATTGCCTTCTCCTGAGACGCGATGGCAAATGCGTCCTGTTCCTCGCGCGTGATGGCATACTGTTTTGCGATGTTCTCGGCGGTGATACCCATGTGGATGTTTTCAAACGCGTCCGTCAGCGCATCGTAGACCATGTGATCCACGACTTCCTTGTTGCCCATGCGAAGGCCCTGCCGTGCGCCGGGCAGCAGATAGGGCGCGAGGCTCATGCTCTCTGTTCCGCCCGCGAGATACAGGTCTCCCGTGCCGGAGGCGATGTTGGCAGCCGCGGTCATCACGGCCTTCATGCCGGAGCCACACGCCATGGAGATACCCCAGGCGGGCACTTCGACAGGGACTCCCGCGAGGATGGCAACCTGCCGCGCGACGCCCTGACCACAGCCCGCAGGCAGGATGTTTCCAACGATGACCTCGTCCAGACGGTTAGCCGGAACGCCCGCGATTTCAAGCACATCCCGCGCAACCGCGGCGCCCAGCGCCGGAGCAGCTACGGTGGAAAGTGCGCCCGCAAACGAGCCGATGGCGCTTCGTTTCGCCGCGATGATGTATACCTTTTCCATTCTTCTCTCCTTTGTGTCCGCGTGCACGGGTCTTACCGGAAAATCCGCTTGACTTCTTGCCGCGAACTGTGTTCTGATTATTAGCGTTAAAGGTGGTAACCCCACAGGAGGCCGTTATGCCAAATCCAACATTCCATAACCTCTCGGAGGAAAAGAAGGAGCGCATTCTGAACGCCGCGATCAAAGAGTTTCGCGTGCGCAATGTGCGCGAGGGAAATCTCTCCAACATCGTCAAGGATGCCAAGATCGCCCGCGGCAGCATCTACCAGTATTTTCCTTCCAAAGAGGATCTGTATATCTACATCTTCGATACCCTGCGAGCCCAGCGCGCGGAGTATGTATTTCCCGCCTACGAGGTGTATAAGAAAGCGCCGTTTCTGGCGTTCTTTGAGGCGTTTTACCTGCGCGATGCAGAATTTCTTTTGATGCATCCGGATCATATCGACCTGGGTCAGCAGCTCTACGGCTGTTCGCACCCCGTTTCGCAGGGGTTGATTCGCCAGCAGCAGAACCGCTATCGCGATATGTTTCTCATCGGCATCGAGTTCGATAAGCAGCGCGGGCTGATTGATCAGAGCGTGGAATCCGCGATCCTTGCGGACCTTTGCGTGCATTTTGTAACGGATATCTTCATCTTTCAGAGCGTCTACTCCCAGCTCACCATGCAAAACATCCGGCTGCACTGCCAGCAGACGCTCTTCTTACTCGAAAACGGCACAAAACCGCGTGATTAACGCGCTTACAGGCGCATGCCGCCGTTGACTTCCAGCACGTGGCCGGTCACATAGCTCGACTCACTGCTCGCGAGGTACAGCGCGGCATCCGCAATCTCTTCCGGCTGGCCGAGGCGGCCAAGCATCGTCATCTTCGCAAACTTATCCAGCAGATCCTGCGGAACGGTCTTCAAAATATCGGTCATGCAATAACCCGGCGCGATGGCGTTACAACGCACATTCGCGCCTTTTCTTGCGAACTCTTTTGCCCATGTCTTCGTCATGCCGATCACGCCCGCCTTGGTCGCGGCGTAGTTCGTCTGCCCGATGTTGCCGAACACGCCGACGACAGAGGAGATGTTGATGATCGAACCGTAGCCCGCCTCCGCCATCGCGGGGCCGACGATACGGGTGATGTTGAACACACCCTTGAGGTTGACGGCGATGACCGCGTCCCACATCTCATCCGTCATCTTCTGAATCAGCGCGTCACGTGTGATACCGGCGTTGTTGACCAAAATGTCAATCTTGCCCTCCGCAGCGAAGATCGTATCCACCGCGGCCTGACAACTCTCCGCATCCGTCACGTTCAAGGAGACAAAGCGAACGTTTTCCGCCTCAAACGTGAGTGGCCTGAGGTCACCCGCGTAGACGATTGCGCCCTCCTGCGCAAAGCGTTTTGCGCACTCCGCGCCGATGCCGGCGGCTCCTCCGGTGACGAGCGCAACCTTTCCTTCCAGTCGTTTCGACATGTTCTTTCTTCCTCCGTTCTCATTCGTGTTGAGCGTTTGCTCAAGTTGCTTCTTTTGCTAAACCAGCTGGATATTCGTATCGCTGGTCATAAACCCCAATACAAGAGTGATGAACTCCGCGGGCTTTTCGTACATCACGGCGTGTCCCGCATCCATAATCATCGCGTGCGCAGCATTCCCTATACCTGCGACGATCTCCTTTTGTTGATACAGCGGGGTCACATAATCGTGCTCCGCCGAGATGACCAGCGTCGATGCCGTGATGGCACTGAGCCGCGTTCGCACATCGTAGCGCTCGGCCGAGCGAATCAATCGCGCGAAGGCTTCGTAGATCTCCGCTGTAAATACCCGCTCGAACAGCGCTTCCCGCGCGCTTGCCCAGGCATAGTTCTTACCGTAAAACTGCGGCGAATACACGATCGGAATACAGGTTTTGAAAAACTGCCTCCCATCATGGCTCTTGCAGGCGTATTCCCAGCTGTGCCCGATGTCCCGTAGCCACTCGGAGGTATGGGCCGCCGTGTTGGAGAGGATAAGCTTTTCGACCTTTTCAGGATAAGCCGCGGCATACTGCAGCGCGATTTCCCCGCCGTAAGAGATGCCGACGATGCTGCACGTCTGCAAGCCCAGATGCGTATAAAACGCATCCACGAGAGCGACCTGCTCACCTTGCTCATAGTCTGATTCCCGTTTTGCCGTGCGTCCCTGATCAAAGAAATCGAGCAGGAGCAGTCGGCATTTCTGGGAAAACGCCGGAACAAATTTATCCCACGAAGCGCAGCTCATGAAGATGCCGTTGAGCACCAGCAGCGGCTTTCCCGCGCCGTGGTCTTCGTAATAGATCTCTCTGCCTTCAAACGAAAACGTTGCCATCGTCAACCTCTCTTTCCAATCATGAGAAACCGGATCATCAGGACATATACATATATTCGCGCGCGGCGACCGTGAGCTCCGCGCGGAATTTCGGGTGCGCAATAGAGATGAGTCTGCGCGCGCGCTCCTCTACATTGAGTCCGCGCAGGCGAACCGCGCCGTATTCCGTGACGACATAGTCCACGTCGTTGCGGCTGAGCGACACCGCGGCGCCCTGCTTGAGCAGCGGCACGATCTTGGAGATCTCCTCCCGCTCACCGGTATTTGGGTTCTTGACCATCGCGGTGGAATACAGCGCGATGAACGAGCGCCCGTTTTTGGAGAGCTGCGCACCGATGGCGGTGTCCGCCTGCCCGCCCGTACCGGAGAACTGTACCGCGCCGATGCTTTCGGAGCAGCACTGTCCGGTCAAGTCCACCTCGATGGAGGTATTGATCGAGACTTGATTATCGTTCAGCCCGATGGTGTGCGGATCATTGGTCCACGCGCCGGAGCGGATGCAGACCTGCGGGTTGTTGTGCATAAACTCATAGAGCTCCTGCGTACCCATGCCAAAGCAACAGATTGAGACGCCGGGGAACATCTGCTTTTTACGGTTGTTCACGACGCCTTTTTTCATGAGGCGCATGATGCCCGTGGTCATCATCTCCGTGTGTACGCCGAGGTCTTTTTTCTCAGAGAGAAACTCGCACACGGCGTTTGGGATGCCGCCGATGCCGATCTGAATGCAGTCTCCGTCGTGCACGAGGTCGGCGATGTGCCGCCCGATCTCGCGATCCTTCTCGTTTGGGGTCACGTCCGCAATCGCGGGCAAAAAGTAGTCCGACTCGATGATGTAATCGACATCCTCATACGAAACCACGTGATCTCCTGCGGTATGCGGAATGTTCGGGCTCACCTCGAGGATGACGATATCCGCGGTCTTAACCATCTCCATCTCGTAGACGTTGGAGCAGGAGAGCGCGATGCCCGCCTCCGTCGGCATAGAAGCGGAGCAGACAAAGATGTTTGTGTGCACGGCGGCGTTGCGTTTAAATCCCGCGAGGTGCAGGTGGTTCGGCAGAAACGAAACGCGACCCGTGTGCTGCAGCGCGCGCAACTGACCGGAATAGAACCACGAGTCGATGCGAAACGCGTTTTGATAGCGCAAAAAGTCTGTCAGATACGGCGCCTGCACCGTGGAGAGGCTGCTCGTGATGGTCACATCCCGGACGCGGTCCGAGATGGTATGCAGCCGCGTGAGAAATTCATACGGCTCCGCGCTCGCCATGCCGACGGTGATCACGTCGTTGCTCTTGACCAGCTCGAGTGCTTGCTCGGCAGTGATGCACTTTTGCGGATACTGGGTGCGGTAATCAAACATGCGTGAAAAATCCTTTCGGTTTGTGTTGCTGCGATGCGATTCTTATGCGCGTCCCCAGCGGACGCAGGTGGAGGCCCAGACATAACCGATACCGGCCGCGATCATGGTCACCAACGTGCCATCCTTGATCTTGCCCTGCTCCAGACCAAGCGCGAGGGAGAGGATCTGGTCAATTTGCCCGATGTGGCCGTATTGCTCCAGATACACACTCTGTTCGGGTATAAGGCCGAGCTCTGCCACCATCGCCTCGTGTTGAGAGCGCTTGAAATGCAAAATGGCGAGATAGCCGATGTCCTTGCGGGTCAGATTGCCGGACTTGCGGAGGGATTCGTCGATGCAATGGTACCAGTTGGAGATCGAGACCTCGTTGAGGCGCGCTTTCATGTGCGCGGCGTTTAGCAGACGCAGAGAACGGTAACCTTCCTCGACGTTGTCCGGCGTGAAGGGATGTGCAATGCCGCCGATCTCTACGCCGGCGTCCCGCGCAAGGCTTCCGTCCGCGACGATATGCGAGCCGAGTACGAGGTTGCGATCCATGCCTTTTTTCAGGATCAACGCGCCCGCACCCGCGCCTAGGTTATACATCATGGACATATCCTTATCCGTGAAGTCGACAAAGTCCCCGTTGCGATAGCCGCCGACGATCAGAACAGTGTTGATCTCCTCGTCCGCCGTCATCATGTCCTTCGCCATCTTGAGCGCGGCGCAGGTGGTGCAGCAGCGGTTTTGCACGTCGATACCCCAGGCGTTGTCGGCGCCGATCGCGCCCTGCACATACAGCGCGGAGGTAGTCAGCGGATATTCCTTCCACTCCTCACCGACGCAGAGGATCAGGTCGATGGAAAGCGGGTCAACGTCTCCGCGGGCGAGCGCATCATTGGCGGCGCGGACTGCCATCTCCTGCGTGCCGTCGTCAGCGCCGGGCACGCACTTTTGTACGATCCCGAGCTTTTGCACGACCGCGTCCTCGCTCCAGACGCCTTTTGTTGCCTTCGAAATTTCGCGCGCTGTCATGACGCGCTGCGGTAGATAGAGACCATAGCTCCAAATACCAATGCTGTGATCTGGCATACGATCATACCCCTTTCATACGGGTCGAATAGGAACCCGATTGATTGCGTTATGTGATTTCATATGGATGGAAGATTCTGAATAAAGCGGATCAGGATTGTGTTTTTTGCTTCTCATTTGGCAGAGACGATCTCGTTAGAATTGAAAAGTGACAACCATGTCATTTCGTTGCCAGTATAACAGACGGAAAAATGGATTTCAATGGTGTTTTGATACTTTTTTTCATTATTCAGCGGATTATGCCCTGTTAAAGCCTGCATTTAGGCTATTGACAATGTGCATATCCGCAGGTTATGATGCAAATGAAGCCGAAAAACGAGTGACAAATCGCGACTTCTTCTATTATTTCTAACACAAATCACAATGCAATGACATTGATGTCACTTATAACGAATTCTGCCCGATTCCCGATGACAGAGTTGTCGAATTCAATCGCTTTCCAAATAAGAAAATCACGCAAAACCATCCTCCCAAATACAACACCATTAAGGAGTTGCATTCTATGGTCGAATTTTTTCAGCAAGTGGTCGGCGGCATCGAAACCGGCAGCATGTACGCACTTGCGGCGATGGGTCTCGTGCTCATCTATCAAACGGCAAAGATCATCAACTTTTCGCAGGGCACGCTGGGCATGTTTATGGCCTACGTCTGCACGGGGTTGATTCTGGATCTCGGGTTTCCGATGTGGGTCGCAGTTCCCGTTGCGATGGTGCTCGCGATGATCCTCGGCGCGCTGATCGATCGCTTCCTGATGAACGGCAAGGCAAACATCACAAACCTCAGCCGGGAGATGATCACGCTTGCGATCATCATGATCTTTCAGGGATTGGCGCCCATGCTCTTTGGCGCAAACGAAACGCCGTTCAGCAAGTTTATCTCCGCCTCTGCGCTGGACATCGGTGGGGTGAAGGTGCTGCCGAATTCGCTTTTGATCATCGGCATCACCTGCGTGATCATGGCGGTGCTCTTCTTCGTCCTGGAGAAGACCACGCTTGGCGTCGCCGTCCGCGCAACCACCTCCAATCCGCAAACCGCGCGCTTGCAGGGAATTCCGGTTCGGCTGGTCACCATCGGCGCCTGGGCGGTTGCAACCGCGCTGGGCTGCCTCGCTGCCGTAATGGTGGCACCGCTGAAGAACGTGACGATCTCCATGATGGACAGCATTCATCTCAACTCGTTTATCGCCTCTGTGCTCGGCGGGTTCTCCACGTTTTACGGGCCGGTGGTTGCGAGCTTTATCATCGGCATCGCCAACAACCTGCTTGGCTACTATGTCTCCACTAAGTGGTCGCTGCCGCTACTGTACGCGCTGATTCTGCTGTTCATCGTGCTTCGGCCCAACGGACTCTTCGGTAAAAAGATCGTCAAAAAAGTTTAGGAGAAATACATTCGGATGATTCGGAATAAATATCTGCAATATCTTCTGAAAAATAGGAGAACCACATGCGGCTGATTCGCAATCGATATTTGCAACATCTTCTGAATAATAGGAGAAACACATGCGGCTGATTCGAAACAAATATCTGCAATATCTTTTTGTGGGCGTGGCGTTTCTGCTCCCGGTGATCATTCGCGGCGTCCCAACGGCGACGGTTACGCTGGCGGCGAGCATGGTCTATACCGCGATTGCGGGGCTTGGCATCAACGTGCTGCTGGGCTATTCCGGCCAGATCTCGCTGGGACACGCGGCATTTATGGGGCTCTCTGCTTACCTGAGCGCGTACCTCACCAAGCAGCTGGAGCTGCCGTTTCTGCTCTCGGTGGTGGTTGCCGTTGCGGCACCGCTTTTAATCGGGCTTCTTCTCGGTGCAATCGCCGTTCGGTTGGAAGGGTTTTATCTCGCGATCGCGACGTTGGGTTTCGGCGAAATACTGCGCCAGCTCTTCATCGAAATGGACTGGTTCACGGGCGGATTTTCCGGCGCGTCTGCGTCGTATCCGAAGATCTTCGGGTACACATTTACGAAAAGCAGCATGTACATCTTCATGGTGGGATTGCTCGTTGTACTGATGATGCTGGTCTATAATCTCGTACATTCTTCGACAGGAAGGGCCATGATCGCCATGAAGAGCAGCCGAACCGCTGCGATGGCGATGGGCGTCAACGTATTTCAATACAAGCTCATCAGCTTTGCGATCAGCTCCGTCTTCGCGGGACTTGCGGGTGTTTGTTATGTCCACTTTTTCCGCCATGTGGATCCGACCGTCTGGACGGCAGCGCTGTCCTTAAACCTGATCGCGCTTGTGGTCATCGGCGGAGCCGCGACCGTTGGCGGCGCAGTTGTGGGTTCGGTGGTCATGCACGGGTTGCCGGAGTTGATGAAGGGTATGCCGATCATCGGTGAAATCCCCGGCGTGCCGCTGCTCATCGTCGGCATCCTGATGGCGATCATGCTGATCTTCTATCCACGCGGGCTGATCCACATTCCCCGAGACATTGCGAACTATATTCAAAAGCGCGCGGTGCGTGTGAAAAAGGGGGATGTGTAAGCTATGGATCAGGTTTTATCGGTCGATCATCTCTCTATCAGCTTTGGCGGCCTTCGCGCGGTGGACGATCTCTCCTTCTGCATCGACCGCCACGAAATCTACGGCCTCATCGGCCCGAACGGCGCGGGTAAAACCACGGTGTTCAACTGCATCACGCAGTTTTACAAGCCGGATTCGGGCGAAATCCGCTTTACCGATCAAAAGGGAAAGGCATACCTGCTCAATGGTATGCCCGCGCACAAGATCATAGGTCTTGGCCTTGTTCGTACCTTTCAGAACACGGAGATCATCCGCGAACTACCGATCATCGATAATGTGTTGCTGGGTGCGCATACGGAGTTTCGCGCAAGTGCGCTTGCCAATATGTTTGCCATGCCCTGGGCGCGCAAGCAGGAGCGGGAGCTGCGCGAAAAGGCGATGGACGTGCTCGCTTACGTCGGGCTGGACAAGATTGCAAACGAATACGCCGGCGCGCAGCCGTATGGCGTACTCAAGCTGATCGAGTTGGGACGAACGCTGATGTGCGATCCCAGCCTGATCATTCTGGACGAACCCGCGGGCGGCCTCAACGACAGCGAGACGGAGCGGCTCACCGAGCTCATCCGTGGCATCGCGAAGGAGCGGCACTGCGCCATCCTGCTGGTGGAGCACGACATGAAGCTCGTCATGGGATTGTGCGATCGCATCTGCGCCATCTCGTTCGGCAAGAAACTCGCGGAGGGGACTGCGGCGGAGATTCAGCAGAATCCGCTTGTGCAGGACGCATATCTGGGCAAGGAGGACGACGCATGAGACAGGGAGCAGATTCACAGCGCGCGGCGCTGGCCATCCGCGATCTGAGCGTGTCCTATGGCCGGATCGAGGCGCTCAAGCAAGTGAGTATGGAGGTGCGCGAGGGGGAAATCGTCGCCATCCTCGGCGCAAACGGTGCGGGGAAATCCAGCTTGTTGCGGGCAATCTCCGGACTCGCTCCTCTCTCCGGCGGAGAAATTCTTTCTTATGGAAAGCCGATTCACACCGTGCCTGCGGAAAAGCTCGTTTCGCGCGGCATCGTGCAGTCGCCGGAAGGCAGACAGATTTTCGCGGAGCTAACGGTGATGGATAACCTCATCGCGGGCGGCTTCACCGTTTCCGCCGTGGAGCGAAAGACAAACCTTGCGATGGTCTACGAGCGCTTCCCGATTCTGGGCAAGCGAGCCAAGCAAGTTGCGGGCACGCTCTCCGGCGGCGAACAGCAGATGCTCGCCATCGGGCGCGCGCTGATGGCAAACCCGAAGATCCTGTTGCTGGACGAGCCCTCTCTGGGGCTTGCGCCTCTGATCGTACGGGATATCTTCAACATCGTAGAAATGCTCAATCAGCAAGGCGTGACCGTCGTGCTCGTGGAGCAAAACGCAAAGCAGTCGCTCAAGATTGCGCACTATGCTTACGTGCTGGAGGTAGGCAGTGTCTCCATTGAAGGACCTGCGGAGGAACTGCTGCGTGACGAGCGCGTGATCGATGCCTATCTCGGCAAGGGTTGATCCAGCGATATATTTATATAGAAGATTCATCGATTGACATGGCAAATCGCCACCCATATCTCAAATAAATAACTCGATTGACATGGCGAATCGCCATTCATAAACCCAAAATATAAACCGCCTAACCTCATCTATTACCTGATTTATATGGCACTTTGCCATTCATATACCCAAAATAAAAGGAGGAAGAATATGAAGAAAATCTTGTCTATG
>JBDKRF010000175.1:0-3141 GCA_039683525.1 Clostridiaceae bacterium | reverse complement strand
GATCTTCCTTGTGTGCGGATTTTTGATGATTCGCGCCGCAAACGAAGGCGAGCATGTGCAGGCGGACGCGGTCATCGTCCTCGGTGCCGCGGTACACGGGGATAAGGTGACCTGGGTACTGGAAAACCGGCTCAACACCGCGATGGAGTATATGGAGTCGCACCCCGACGCCATCTGTGTTGTCTCCGGTGGTCAAGGTTCGGGCGAAACCGTGACCGAAGGCTCTGCGATGAAGAAATACATGGTGGCGCACGGTATGGATGCCGCCCGCATCTATACGGAGGAGAAAGCGAAAAACACCAAGGAAAACTTTGAGAATTCCAAGGTGATCATCGACGAAGTCGTTGGCAACAACGCGCGCATCGTATTCGTCACCACCAATTTTCATGTGTACCGCGCGGGTATGGTTGCGCGCGAGCAAGGTGTCAACGCCGTCGGGATTCCGGCGGACGACGTCTGGTACCTCAGGCTCAACAACTTTCTGCGGGAGTGCGTCGGCATCTGCGTTTACGCGCTGCGCGGGGATATCTGACGAAAGCGCGCGCATACATGAGGTGCTTGCGCACGACTCGCATCGCGTGTATGATGTACGGGAATATCGAGAGTATATCGGGTTAAACGAGGTAAGATATGACGATTTGGATTGCGATGCTGCTGGGACTGGTGCAGGGGTTGACCGAGTTTTTACCGGTCAGCAGCAGCGGGCATCTGCTTCTGCTACAGAAGATGTTTGGTCTCACGGAAGGGGCGATGTTCTTTACCATCATGCTGCATCTGGCGACGCTGGTGGCGGTTGTCATCGTATATTGGGATATCCTGATCGAGCTGATCCGCCATCCGTTTCAAAAAACCGTCGGCATGCTGATTCTCGCGACGGTACCCACGCTGATCTTCGCGGTGCTGTTTAAGAAAGTTGAGCCGTTTGCATCCTTCTATACGGCAACGGAGAACGGTTCGTTTCTTGGGTACGGGTTTTTGATCACGTCCGCGCTGCTGTTCTTGAGCGACCTACTGCGCAGCAAGAGCAAGACCGGGCGAAAGATGAAGGAGATGCGCGTTACCGATGCGCTCCTGATCGGCACCATGCAGGGCGTGGCGATTTTGCCGAGCGTCTCCCGCTCCGGCGGAACCATCGCAGGCGCGCTGTTCTCTGGGCTCAACCGCAAAGCCGCGGCGGACTTTTCGTTTTTGATGTCCATCCCGGCGATCATTGGCGGCGCGTTGGTAGAGGTGCCGGATACACTGAAGGCCGGAATCGGGGACATCCACTGGACGACGGTGATTGCGGGCATGCTGGTTGCGGGCATCACGGGATATTTTGCGGTCAAGATCATGATCAACGCAATCAAGAAAAAGAAGCTGCTCGGGTTTGTGATCTACACCGCGGTGCTTGGCTGCCTCGTGCTGGTCGACCAGTATGTGACGCATTTTTACTTCTGAGTTGAGACAATTAAAAACCGGCGGGGTTATCCCGCCGGTTTTTTGTTGCAAGCGTTTTATAGTTTTCCGACGCAGCGAATTTCTTGTAACGGGATTTCGATGGTCTCCGTCTGACGGGTGCCGTCGCGCAGGAGGCCTTGCGATTCGTAAAAGGAAACCGCGCGGTGATTCTCCTCCAACACCCAGCAGCAAATGCGCAGAAACCCTGCCTTTGTAGACTCCTCTTTCAGACGGTTGAGCAGCATCGTGCCGTAGCCCTTGCGCCAGACCGCGGGTAGAAAATAAAAGAAGCTGAATTCTGCCGCATCCGGCATGTCATCGTTTCTTGCGCGGTGCAAGCTAGCGGCTCCCACCGGAACGCCGTTTTCGCAGAGCACGAAATAGCGCATGTGCTGCACGCGCTGCAGCCCTTCGCGCAGACGTTTTTGCTTGGACTCCTCACGCATCGCGCCCAGATAGCTCTGCGGAATGATGCCCGTATAGGCCGTCTTCCATGCTTCCTGAATGATGTGCGCAATTGCGGGGATGTCCGCGTCCGTCGCCTGGCGAATTTCGATGGTCGGTTGTTCCTCCAAACCTGCACTGCCTCTTTTCGTTGCGGGCGCCGGCGAAGTGTCAGCGTCTGCTCTTTTCAATTGCATCCAGATTATAGATTTCTTTGTCGCAATATTGCGCGATGATCTCCGGTAAACCTTTGCGGTATTGCAGGCCGAACGCGGTCGGCGAATAGTCGGATCGCATCGGCAGCCAGCGGGGCAGTTCCTCGGCATAAAAGCAGATGAAGCAGTTCTTTGTCGTGCTTCCGTTACGATCGGGGCTGAGCATGATGTGCTGCACCTGCGCCCAGTCGAGGTGATACGTCACCTTGCGGGAGGTATAGGTGACGCCGGATGCGTCCAGATGAAACCATTCCGCACCAAAGCTATATTTTTCGATCAACAGCGGCGACAGCACCATAAACAATTGCAATGCGATGATAAAAACCCAGCAGACTGTCTCAACCGTGGTATCCAATGAGGAGAACCCCGCGTAAAGATACAGCACCAGAAACGGAACGGCAAGCAGCTCAATCAAAAGATAGATTCGGAACCGAAGGCGGGGAGAGATGACGCGCAGATTCATAGCAGGGTTCCTTTCTATGGATTCGTTCTGCAAATGAATTTTAAATCACTTATTTTCCTGATTATTTTTTCTTTCTCTCGATGGTATCCAGCCGCTCAATCGGCAAATCGCAGTATTTTTTGATGATCGCAGGCAGACCTTTGCGGTACTGTAAGCCAAATGCGCGGGAGTTGAAACCGGATCGCGCGATGATGGTTCGAGGTTCTTCTTCTGCAAAGAAGCAGACATACTTACTAGTTGAAAGCTGCTCTGGCGCATCGGGATTGAGAGAAATTCGTTTCACTTCGTTCCAAGACAAGTGATACTCTACCTGTCGTGATTTGTAAGTGACGCCGGTTTCGTCCATTTGGAGTCGTAAGCTGCCGAAATTAAAAAATTCAAAGTAGAGAGGAAGCAAAAGCGCAAAACAAAGAAAGAGCAATTGAATCAATCGGGCACCGGGCATGGAATCATAAACTTGATACGGACCGATGTCGAAGAGCAGAAGAAGGAAAAACGGAATCGCAAACATCTCAATGCCAAGATAAATGATCCAAGTTATGCGGGGAGATACCACTCGAAAACTCATACCCTTCTCCG
>JBDKRF010000174.1:0-16701 GCA_039683525.1 Clostridiaceae bacterium | reverse complement strand
CTCAAACCGGAGCGCGCGCTCTCGCAACCCGGCCAGTTCGCGGCAAGCGAGACCGTTACCATCGCGGGCCCGAAAGGGCGGATCGATCAGGTTCGCGTGCTCGGTCCCACGCGGGGCAAGACCCAGGTTGAGATACTCACGGCGGACGCGTTCCGGCTGGGCATTGCGCCCGTGGTGCGCATCAGCGGGGATATCGAAGGCACGCCGGGCGCGACCGTCATAGGACCTAGCGGCACGGTCGAACTCACCAGCGGCGTGATCGTCGCCATGCGCCACGTGCATATCTCCGTGGAGCAGGCTTCCTGGCTGGGGCTGCAAAACGGCGATCTCGCGAGCATTCGTAAGGATGGCGTTCGCGCGCTGGTGTTTGAAAATGTGCCGGTGCGCTGCGGCGAGGGACACTCTCTTGAACTGCATTTGGATTTGGAAGAGGCCAACGCGGGCGGCATCAAAAACGGAGAACTGCTCGAAATCGTTGGTATTGTGAGGAAACCATGAGCCTGAGCGACGATCAGATTCAAAAGATCATAGCACGGGCGCAAAGTTCGATGAACGCCGCGCAGAACAGCGCGGCGCTCACGGCGGGCGAAGACAGCGTGCTGGTTCTGGTGCCGGGGTTTGTGCCCGCGCCGGATCGCGCGCTCAGCGCGCTCACCGCGCAGTACGGCAAGCACGTGCAGCTCGTATTTCTTAGCGAGGCGGTGTTCACTGCGGACGGAACGATGGCCTGCCACCTCGACTGGGCGACGCAGAAGAACGAGCTGGTCGAGCTGCTGGTGCGCGCAGAACACGCGGTGCTGCTCGCACCCGGTACGGCGGTGCTTACTCGCATGGGCGCGGGGGAATCGCCGGAAGATTTTTCCGAGGCGCTCGTTCGCCGTATCCTCTGGGGAAAAGCGGTGGATGTGCTTATAGACTTCGAACCGCCGAAGTTCCGTAGGGACACGGTTTTTGCACGTCTTGCGGAGGCGATCGATCAACTGAACTCCATGGGTTTCCGGTTTTCGACCTATCAGCCGTGCGAGGGTACGGCATCGAATGTTTTCGCGCTGGTCACCGAGCGGGAAGTGGTCGAGGCCAAAAAGAACGGCAGGAAGACGATTATTTGCGCCGCGGGCGCGATCGTGACCCCGCTGGCGGTCGATACCGCGAAAGAATTACAGATTCATATCGAGCGTGCGTGAAGTTTAGCGCACACGGAGGGAAAGCATATGATGATTGGGGTTGTCAAAGGCAGCGTCGTAAGCACCAACAAGTCCGAAACCCTGACGGGGTTGAAGCTGCTGGTCGTAGCTCCGCTGGATTTGGATACCATGCAGCCAAAAGGTAGCCCGCTTGTCGCAATCGACGCGGTCGGCGCGGGCGAAGGCGAGGTTGTGATGTGCTGCAGCGGAAGCTCCTCGCGGCAGACCGCGTTTACGGACGGGAAGCCGAGCGATCTTGCGATCATCGCGATCATCGACTCCATCGACCTGCGCGGCGAGCGCGTGTTTGAAAAATACGGCGAACAGTAACCGTTTCGGCGTGATTGGCAGGACGGGAAAGAGGACACTATGGCATATTCCGATACGCAGATAGACAGCATCATTCAGGAAACGCTGGCAAAATTTCAAAACCAACCGAGTAAGGCGCGCGGCAACTGGCTGTGCGACACGATGGAGGAAGCGATAGCAGCGGCGAAATCCGCGCAGAAAGAGCTCATCAAACTCCCGCTCGAGAAGCGCGGAAGGTTGATTGAAGCCATGCGTAAGACTTCGCTGCAACACGCGGAATCGCTGGCTAGGCTTGCCAACGAGGAGACCGGCTACGGCAGAGTCGCCGACAAAAAGGCGAAGAACATCCTTGCCGCGGAGAAGACGCCGGGCATTGAAGACCTGCACGCGCAGGCATTTACGGGCGATTACGGACTGACTCTGGTAGAGGCCGCGCCCTACGGTGTGATCGGCTCGATTACGCCCTCCACCAACCCGACCGCGACGGTCATCAACAACGCAATCAGCATGATCGCCGCGGGCAACGCGGTGGTCTTTAACCCGCATCCCGCGGCAAAGCGCGCCTCGCAGGAGGCGATGCGCATCCTCAACGAGGCGATCGCGCAGGCAGGCGGGCCTAATACACTGATCACCACCGTGAAAGAACCCACGCTCGAGAGCGGCAAGACGATGATGGAGTCCAAGGATATTCCGCTGCTGTCCGTCACGGGCGGCGAGGCGGTGGTCAAGGTCGCCATGCGCACGGGCAAGAAGGTCATCGCGGCAGGTCCCGGCAACCCGCCGGTGATTGTGGACGACACGGCGGACATCAAGAAGGCCGCAAAGGACATCGTCGACGGCGCAAGCTTTGACAACAATGTCGTCTGCATCGCAGAAAAGGAAGTCTTCGCATTTGCGAATATCGTGGACGAGCTGATTACTCAGATGCAGCAAAACGGCGCGTATCTCGTTGCAGGCGAAGACATCGACAAAATCGTCAAAACCGTTCTGGTCAAACAGAACGATACATATGTGATCAACCGAAACTATGTCGGCAGAAACGCAGCCGTAATCCTCAAGGATAGCGGGGTACCGTTTACGGGAGACCCTCGTCTCGTGATCGCGCGGGTGGACAAGAACCATCCGTTCGTGCGCACGGAGATGCTGATGCCGGTATTGGGCATCTGCACCGTTTCGACCATCGAGGAGGCGGTCGAGGAGGCAATCTGCGCGGAGCAGGGCTGCCAGCATTCGGCGATGATCCACTCCACCAACATCAAGCACCTTTCGCTCGCGGCGGCCTCGCTGAACACCACGGTGTTCGTGAAGAACGCGCCGTCCTACGCGGGGCTTGGCTTCCTGGCTGAGGGATATACCACGCTGACCATCGCTACCCCGACGGGCGAAGGGCTTACCAGCGCAAAATCCTTTACCCGCGCGCGTAGATGCGTGCTGCACGGCGATCTGCGGATCGTCTGACGGCAAGGGATTTCGTACTGACACTAATTCAGAAAGCTGTGACTATGGCGGATATTCTCGAAACAATCAAAGTAGCGGGCGTAGTCGGCGCAGGCGGCGCGGGGTTTCCCACGCATGTCAAGCTCGCTTGCCGCGCCGAGGTCGTCATCGCAAACGGCGCGGAGTGCGAGCCGCTGCTGAACGTTGACCAATACACCATGCGGGATTCTGCGGATGAGATCGTCGCGGGGTTGCTTCTTGCCATGCAAGCGACCGGGGCAAAGCGGGGCGTCATCTGCACGAAGGAGCACTATCACGATGCGGTGGCTTCGCTCCAAAAAGCGGTGAACGGCAAAGAAGGTGTTTCGCTCAAGCTGATGAAGAGCACCTATCCCGCAGGTGACGAGCAGGTGATGGTCTACGAGGTGACGGGCAAGGTTGTGCCCACGGGCGGCCTTCCCATCGACGCGGGCGCGGTTGTGCTCAACGTGAGCACCCTTCGCAACATCTACCGCGCACAGCAGGGCGTGCCCGTTACCAGTAAGAGCGTCACCGTCACCGGAGAGGTCGCCTCACCCGTGACGCTGGAAGTGCCGATTGGCACAAGTTATCAGACTTTGATCGACCGTGCGGGAGGACCGAAGCAATCACAAGATTTTATCGCGCTGATCGGCGGGCCTTGCATGGGCGCGCTGGAGAGCGACTGGAGTAAACCCGTGACCAAGACCACGGGCGGCATCATCGTACTGCGCGCGGATCATCCGCTGGTGAAGACCAAGACGAACGATCTCGCGCGGGACGTTAAGCTCGCCAAGGCGGTCTGCTGCCAGTGCAGCCTCTGCACGCAGATGTGCCCGCGTAACGCGCTTGGGTTGAAGGTCGAGCCGCACAAGGCGATGCGCGCGGCGGCAAACAACGACGGCGCGCTGCTGGGAGACGTCAACGGCGTGTTCTCCTGCTGCAACTGCGGACTTTGCACCTATTACGCCTGCAACTTCGGCCTGAATCCCTCCTATATGATGACGCGCATGAAGGAAGGCTTAAGCCGCGCGGGCGTCAAGCCGGAAAAGAAGACGGCCTATCCGGTTTCCGAGTCATACGCGCTCACGAAGCTGCCCGTCTACCGGCTGGAGTCGCGCATGGGCATGGATCGGTTCGAGGCGAACGCGCCGCTCGTGCGCGAGGAGCTCGCGGTGTCATGCGTGACGATTCCGCTCAAGATGCATATCGGTGCAGCGGCGGAAGCGGTTGTCGCGGTGGGTGCGCGCGTAAAAAAGAGCGAACTGATCGCGCGGATTCCCGAAGGAAAGATGGGCGCGAACGTCCACGCGAGCATCGACGGAACGGTAGCGGCTGTGGATGGGCAATCCATCCGCATCGAACGATAGGAGTTTTTATGAATGCACTCGGTATGATCGAATGCCAGAATATTCCGAAGGGAATCGAGGCTGCGGACAGCATGCTCAAGGCGGCTGACGTGTCGCTGTTAACCGCGCAGGCGGTCTGCGCGGGAAAGTACATCGTGCTAATCTCCGGCGACGTGGCGGCGGTCTCCGCCGCTGTCGAAGCGGGGGTTACGACTTGCGGCGGGGGATTGATCGACAAGCTTGTGATCCCGAGCATCCATCCGCAGGTGCTCAGCGCTGTTGTTGCATGCTCGGATGTTCCGCAGCCAAAGGCGCTCGGCATTCTGGAGTCGTTTTCACTGTGTGTGGCAATCAAGATTGCGGATGCGGCGGTCAAGACCGCGGATATCTCTTTAATCGAGATTCGCTTAGGACGCGGACTTGGCGGCAAGGCGTTTGTCGTATTCACGGGCGATGTTTCCGCCTGCGAAGCGGCGGTACGCGCGGCGGAGCAGACGGAAGGCGCGCAGGGGCTGCTCTCGCAGTCCGTCGTAATCCCCGCGCCGAATATGGAGCTCATCCGCTCGATCTATTGATGCAAAAATCGCGAAAGGAGGGATTGCCGTGTATACGGGTAGAGTGATCGGCACCGTGGTGGCGACCAAGAAGTATGAAACGCTTGAGGGCATCAAGCTGCTCCTCGTGGAGACGATTGAAAACGGCAAACCCGCAAAGACCATCGTCGCCGCGGACGCGACGCGGCAGGCAGGGCCGAACGATCTGGTGTACCTGATCGGCTCGAAGGAAGCATCCTTGCTGTTTCGAAAGAAGCTCGTGCCGGTGGACGCGGCGATAGCCGGGTTTATCGATCAGGATTTTATCTAGCGTAGTGGAAAGGTTTAGTATCGAGCTGAGTTGAGTGATTTTTTATAAAATCAGAAGGAGAATGTATTATGAAACAGGCGCTTGGAATGGTAGAAACCAAAGGACTCATCAGCGCAATCGAAGCGGCCGATGCCATGGTGAAGGCCGCGAACGTAACCCTCGTAGGCAAGGAAAAAATCGGCTCCGGCCTCGTCACCGTCATGGTGCGCGGGGATGTTGGCGCGGTGAAGGCCAGCGTGGAGGCGGGTGCCGCCGCGGCAAAGCGCGTGGGCGAGCTGTATTCCGTGCACGTCATCCCCAGCCCGCATGAGGATGTGGAGATGCTGCTTGCAGAACAGCCCAAGGCGAAAGCGCCGCAGAAGACGACCGCAAAGCCCTGAGGCAACTCGTATGAGACTGGCCAGGGTCGTTGGGAATTTGGTTTCGACCATCAAGGAACAGACGCACTACAACTATAAATTGCTGATTGTCGAGTATCTGGATGGCTCCGGCAACCCTGTGGAAGCGCAGCAGATCGTGTTTGACGGGGCGGACGCCGGAATCGGCGATCTTGTACTGGTCAATGTGGATGGCGGAGCCGCCAAGCAGCTGCTCCACGACAAGGAGATCATCGCCGACAACACGGCGTGCGGCGTCATCGATCACTGGACGTTCGACGGGAAGGTATTTGGGAAATGAATATTAACGAAGTCGTCAAGAAAGTTACAGAAGAGGTATACAAGCAGATGGGCGCTTGCGCAAATACGGAAAACCCCGCGGCCTGCAATCTGGAGCTGGCGGGACACATTGAGCACTCGATTTTAAACCCTGATATGACGCGGGCAAAGGTCATCTCGGAATGCGCGCTTGCCAAGCAGTATAAGTTTGCCAACGTCTGCGTGACGCCCTATTTCGTCCGCGAGGCTGCGGAAGCGCTCAAGACCTGCAATGTCGGTATCTGCGCGCCGGTCGGTTTTCCGCATGGCGCGGCGAGCATTGCCGCAAAGCTCTGCGAGATCAAGGAATGCGTCGCCAACGGCGCAACGGAGCTCGACGTCGAGCTGAACATCGTCGCGATCAAGTCCGGCGAGTTTGACGAAGTCAAGCGCGAGCTAAAGGCGATGGTGGATGCGGCGGGCTTCGGTGTGAAGGTCAAGGCAATCTATGAGCAGGGTGTGCTGACGGACGATGAAAAGCGCAAAACGCTGGAGATCATCCGCGACGTTGCACCCGCCTACGTTAAAATTTCCAACGCGCTGACCGGCAAAGCCGCCTGCAAGGACGACGTTGCGTTTGTCAAGGGCATCGTTGGCGATACAGTCAAGATCAAGATCGACGGCGGAATCAAGACGGCTGCCTTTGCGCGCGAAATCCTCGCCTCCGGCGCGGAGCGCGTCGGCTGCTCCGCCTCTGTGGCAATCGTCACTGGCGCGTAAGGCGGAAGCACAATGGAGCTGAATCTGCGCGACAAGACGGCGATCGTCACCGGCGGAAGCCGGGGTTTGGGTGCAGCTGTCTGCGCGCGGCTCGCGCGGGACGGCGCAAACGTGCTGTTGACTTACGTCTCCAGCTGCGAGAAAGCGGAATCGCTTGCAGCCGAACTTGCCGCCAAACATCGCGTTCACGCGGAGGCGTTTCGCGCGGATGTCTCGATTGAAGCAGATGTTGTCTCGCTATTCGCGCACGCAAAAGAACGCTTCGGTACGATCGATATCCTGATCAATAACGCGGGCGTTTGCCCGATGATGCCGATCAAGGACACGCCCTACGAATTGTGGAACCAGGTGATTGCGGTCAATATGGGCGGCGTGTTTCTCTGCTGCCGGGAGATGATCCGGCAGGCGGTTGCGGCGGGAAAGCCTGCTTCCATCGTAAACATCGCGTCGGCGACGGCCTATCTCGGCTCCCGCAACGGCAAGACGCACTATGCCGCGAGCAAGGGCGGGGTGATCTCGTTTACCACATCGCTTGCCAAGGAGGTCGCGCGCGACCACATCCGCGTCAACGCGTTTGCGCCTGCGATCATGTATACCGATATGACGGCGGAGCTTTTAGATCGCGACAGGGCGCATTATGAAAAGCAGATTCCGATCGGCAGGATTGCGACGTTGGAGGAAGCCGCGGATGCGATTCTCTTCCTCGCCTCGGATGCGTCGGCTTATATGACGGGTTCCGTTCTGGATTTCAGCGGCGGACAGCTCGGCAGATAGGGTTTCATTTTTCTGGAATCGATCAGAATATAAAAAACAAGCGCACGAATCATCTCGTGCGCTTTTGTTGTTGTTGCGATTGGCTAGAGGCAGGATGCGATCGTGATCCGACCAATCTGACCGCAGAGCAGATCCAATCGTTTCAGC
The DNA here is from genome assembly GCA_039683525.1 of Clostridiaceae bacterium. Taxonomy (GTDB): domain Bacteria; phylum Bacillota; class Clostridia; order Christensenellales; family CAG-138; genus UBA7703. The sequence goes on along the minus strand of JBDKRF010000174.1, from coordinate 9,204 downwards.
CTTTCGCGAAGGCGATTGCCCTTTGAAACTGCGGTTTGCGCCGTTGTGACGATCTCCTGCAGCAGTCTGTTGACCGATTCGCGTTGCGGAAACAGGCAAATCATGCTGATCCACATGCGAACATCATCCTTTTACCGCGCCCGCGGTCATGCCCTCGACAAAGTATTTTTGCACCAGAGCAAAGAGGATGATCACGGGGATTGTCGTGATGGTGCCCAGCGCCATGATGATGCCCCAGTCGATGTGCGTTGAGCTGATGTAGTTGGCCAAGCCCACCGTCAGCGTCTTCATGGACTCCTTGCTGATGAGCACGCTGGAGAGCAGAAACTCGTTCCAAGACATGATAAACGCCATGATGCCCGTGCTGAGCACGCCGGAAACGCAGAGCGGTAGCTCGATCTTGAGAAACACCTGCACCTCGCTCGCGCCATCCATGACGGCAGCCTCGTCGATCTCCTTCGGGAGCTTTTTAAAGAAGGAGACCAGCAGCCACACGGAGAACGGCAGCGTCACGGTCAGGTGCGCAATGATCACGCCAAGATGGCTTTCCGGCAGGCCGAACGCGTTGACGATCTTATACAGCGGCAGCATCAGCATGATCGGCGGCACGCAGTATGCAGCAAGGACGCAGATCAGAATCAGCTTTCGCCCTTTGTAGTGAAAGCGGGTCAGGCTGTAGGCGGTCAGGGTGCCGATCAGCATATCGACCACCATCACGATGGACGCAATCAGGAGGCTGTTGAGGAAGTAACGGATCACGTTCGGGTTGCTGAACGCTTGCACATACCACTCCAGCGACCAGTTTTGCGGGAGGACCTTCGGCGGAATCGTGAAGAGCTCAATGCCGGGCTTGAGCGAGCTCAGCGCCATCCACGCCAGCGGGAAGCCGACGATGATCACCAGAAAGGTGATCAGGATTCCGACAAGGATGCCGGTGGTGATTTTGGAAGCTTTCATGCTTTTCATCTTCATTTCCTGCCTTTCTGTCAGTCTTCCGTCAAGCCGGATTTGGCGACGTAGAAGATGATGCAGCCGAACATCAGCACGCCGAGTATCATGGAGATTGCGGCGGCATAGCCGATTTGATAGGAGCCAAACGACGCCTGATAGATCAAGATCGGCAAGTGCGTGGTGGAGCCGGAGGGCCCGCCGCCCGTCACCATGAAGATCAGGTCGTAGTAGGTTGCGGTCCAGATGATGCGCAGCACCGCAAGTACGATGGTGGTGTTCTTGAGCTGCGGCAGGGTGATGTGCAGAAACGTTTTCCATTTGCCCGCGCCGTCTACGGTTGCTGCCTCATAGATCTGCCGATCGATGCTCTTGAGCGCCGCCCAGTAGATCAGCATGGGGAAGGGATAGGAGCGCCAGACGTTGAGGATGACGACGACCCACATCGCAGGCCCTTGCATCGCGAGCAGGGATTGCCGCGCATCGAGAAGCCCCGCTTGCTGCAGCCAGTAGCTCACGATGCCGTAGTCACTGTTCATGACCCACTTGGATACCAGCGCGAGCGTGACGGCGGGTACGACGTAGGGGATGAGTAGAAAGCTGCGCAGTGCCGTGCCGCCCCTCATCGGGCGCGCGATCAATAGCGCGATGCCGAGACCGAGAACGAGTTGTCCCAGCACGGAGAAGAATGTCCAGCGAATGGTGTTCCAGAAGTATTTGAGAAACAGCTTGTTGCTGAAGATCTTGACATAGTTGTCAAACCCGACAAAGCTGCTGGTTTTCTTGATCAGAGAGGCGTTGGTGAAGCTCAGCCAAACATTGTATAACACGGGATACAATACGAACGCGAGCAGGAACACGATCACGGGAATTGCAAACGCAAGTCCGATCAGTTTGTGCCTTCGTTCGTAGCTTGTGATGAGCCGCGGGCGCTTGAGAATTGTTCCGGAGGTCATAGTTGCTTCTCCCTCATATAGAATCACGATAACCGGGCGGATGCTGCCAAGACGGGATGTGAATGTTTTATCAGAGTGGATAGAAGTATCATACCCGTGAATCCGCAGATTGGGAAGAACGCAGTTGCCTGCGCTCTTCCCAAATCTGTTTTACACAGAGATGTCGCGAGGATGCTTACATGGTACCGGCGAAGCTCAGCAGATCATCGTTGATCATGTTGTAGGCTTCTTCGGAGGTGTAGGTTCCGTCGCATGCGCCCTGAAGTGCCACGCCGAAGATGTTGGTGGACTCGATGTAGGCTGACATCGCGGAAAGACCTGCTTCCATGCCATACCAGTACCAGGTGCCGTTTTCAAACGAGTTGAAGATGAAATCGACCTGCTCCTGGAAGTCCGCGACCTTGTCGCTCGCTTTGTAGATTTCGTAGGCGGGCTTGTAGGACGGGAAGGCGAACATCGGACGGGAGAGTGCGCGTTCTGCCGCGCGTTCCGGCGTATAGAGCGCCTTGAGGAAGTCCGCAACCAGCGCGGTGCGCACCGGGTCATCCTGCTTGGAGGCGACGAAGCAATAGCCGGAGCCGAAGGAGGCCTTTGCTTTGCCGTCCACACCGGGGAAGTCGAAGCAGGCAAGCTTGCCCACCATATCGGGGTTGTTGCCCTGCGCGTTGCCGATGACAGCGCCCATATCGAGCGTCATCGCGACGGTGCCGGTAACGGCGAGCGCATTGCGGTAATCGCCCCACGACCAGGTCAGAGAACCAGCGGGAGACGCCTTGTGGTAAAGCTCCACGAGGTAGTCGATGACCTTGATGGCCTGGTCCTTTTCCTTGTCGAAGCAGTACTCACCCGTTGTGGGATCGGTGAAGTACACGCCTGCGGAGGTCATCATGGCATAGAGTGTCTGCGCCGAAACCTGAACGCCATCAAGAGGCACGGCAAAGCCGGAGAGATCCGTGCTGTTGAGCTTTTCGGCATTGGACAGGAGCTCCGCCCAAGTGGTGGGAACGCTGAGTGCGTTTGCTTCATAGAGGTCCTTGCGGTACCAGACGGAGGTATGCATTGCCCAATCCGGCAGACCGTAGATCTTGCCGTCTTTTCCGGTCAACACGGACTTGTAGGCCTGAGAGAAGTCATCCGCACCGATGGCGTTGATGACGTCGTCCAGCGGCGTGATGCTGTCCGCGGCGTAGAGATACGCGGTGCCGCCGAAATTGGTGTGCATGATGTCCGGTACATTACCGGAAGACGCGGCTGCAGAGAGTTTGCCGTACATTTCGTTGAACGCAACTTTTTCCACTTCCACCTCGACGCCAAGTTCCTTGGCAACCTCGGCAAACTGCTTGCTGAGGACTTCGTACTGTGCATCGGCGGTCAGGTTGGTCCAGATGACGAGCTTCTGACCCGCATAGTCTACCGGCGTCGCCTCTGCTGGGGCTTCCGTAGCCGCGGCTTCGGGTGCTGCGGTCGGTTCTGCGGGAGCGGCACTCTCCTGGGCAGCGGGTGCCGCGCAGGCAACAACGGACAGAGTCATCAGAAGGGTCAGCAGTATCGCCATCAATCGTTTCATGGAGCGTTTCATCAATACTTCCTCCTTTTTATTATCATTCGCAGAGTGCGCGCGCAAACCACGAATCTTATAAAATCGCGTTGTGTTCTTCCAGATTCTTTTGCAGTTTTGAGATGTTTACGTTTCGAACGGTAACGCCATCGGCAACGGCGATTGCCGCCGCGGTACCGGCAGCCTCACCCATCACCATGCACTGCGGCATGCAGCGGATGCAGTTGGCGACCGGCGCTTCATAGGAGACGCATCGCCCTGCGACAAGGATGCCATCCTTGCCTTTGGGCAGCATACAACGATAGGGAATGGTCATCGATTGACCGGGTTCCAGATCGTAGACGTACATGGTCACGCCATCCGGCGTGTGTGCGCCCGCCGGCATGGCACCGCGTCCGATCGTGTCCTTAAATTCCCGCGCGGCGTTGAAGTCGTCCAACGTCACTTTGTAGTCGCCAATGATACGGCGGCTTTCGCGGACACCGAGCAGCGCCGCAATCGCGGAAAGATAGGAGTTTTCAAAACCGGGCACGTATTTTTTGAATGCTTCTGCCACGTCGTAGAGGCACTTCTGCGAGAAGTTCTCCTGTGCCGCGCGGGATTCAAAGCCTTCCGTGCTGTGCGCTTCGATCGCGCCGGAGCAATTGATGGTCACTTCACCCGGATTCGGCGTAGAGGTGAAGATGCCCAACCAGTTTCTGAGATACTCTTTCTCCGGCGGCAGTACCACGTTTTTCAGCTCGTCGGCAAGGCCGAAGTGCATGAATCCAGGGAACGTCTTAAAGTCGTGCCACGCGGGCGGAACATGGGTATCCAGCACCGGCGGGTTCTCTTCGTAATATTTCTTCACGCGATCCATGTCGATGCCGCACATTCTGCCCATCAACGTCATCGGCTGGATGTCCTTCTTCTCGCGCATTTCGTACGGTGCGCCCGCCTTGTAGGCAACCAGCGCGTCGCCCGTGCTGTCGATGACGACCTTTGCGCGAATCTCCATCATCTCGCTCTGCGAGAGCACGACGAGACCCTTCACCATGTCGCCTTCCTGAATCACGTCCACGATGGAAGTATCCAAGAAACACTCGAGGTTGGGCTCACGGCTGGTGACTTCGTCCAGAATGACCTTCGCAACTTCGGTGTCATACAAGAAACAGACATCTGTCTCCGGATCGACTTCCACGATGGCGTTGCGCGCTTTGAAGATGTTTCTGAGTTCCCAGGCGATTCCGCCGACGATACGATTTTTCTTGTCGCTGAATCCGACCCAGGCACCCTGCATGCCCGCGGTGAACTGGCCGCCGAGACAGCGCTGCTTGTCGACGATGATCGTCTTCGCGCCATTTCTTGCCGCGGCCAAGCCTGCGATCACGCCCGCGGTGCCGCCGCCTGCTACCAGAACATCCACTGTTTTTGTCCGCATGTGTTTTGATTCCTCCTATGATTCTCTGCTGTGATGATGAATGTGTGATGATTGGGAACGAGTGATACAGAATTGTTTGGAAACGATACATATGATCTGATTGGTGAGATCGGGATATCCGCTACGCCCTCTCCGCTCCGGAAAGATGCCGGAACGGAGAGAGGACACAGCTTGTTCCATCATAATAAACACAGAGGCAGAAGGGAAGAGATTATGCGAGATAACCGTATGCTTTGAGTACATCTTTGAGCGTCTTCATCACGTCGGCCGGCAGCTCGGAGATGACGGGCTTGCGGCAGTAGCCGGCGTCGACGCCGCGCAGCTTCAGGCCTTCTTTGATGATCTGGAGCCACGGGGTGGGCATGCCTTCCGCAGTCGGCTTGGTGAACAGCGGCAGATACGGGCGGACGAGTTCGAACTGCGCCTTCATCGCTTCTTCCATCTTGCGCGCCTTGGCGAGGTTGTAGACCGTGGTGTTCTCTTTCGGGAAGAGGTTGCCCGTTCCGCAGACCCAGCCGTCCGCCCAGCAAGAGAGACTTTCCACGGGGCAGACGTCATAGCCATAGAAGATGGCGAATCCGTCGTCGGTGAGGTAACGAAGGTCCTGCTGACGGTACACGTCCGCCTGACGCTCCTTGACCGAGTCGATGAGGCCGTCGTTATACAGCTTAGCCATAAACTCGTCGCTCATCAGGCAGGTGGAGTAGTAGGGGTTGTGATAGACCATGATCGGGATGCTGATCGCTTTACGGATGGTCTCGTAATGCTTGTAGAGTTCCTTCTCGTTCGGCGCCATGTACCAGGGGGTTACGGCCATGATTCCATCGGCACCCGCAGCTTCTGCCGCAATGGACATTTCAACGACGTCTTTGGTGCGGTAGGCTCCCGTCGAGCAAACGACCTTGATGCGGCCTGCTGCTGCCTTCACGGTTGCGGTGTTGATGGCAATCTGTTCCGCCGGGGTCAGCGCGACCATTTCGCCCGTGCTGCCGGAGGGGATGACGCCGGAAACGCCGTTTTCCACGAGGAAATCCGTGACTTCCTTGATGCCGCCGAAGTTGATGGACTCATCTTTGTTGAACGGGGTGACCATCGGAATGTAGATGCCAGAGAGTTTTTCGCGTGCCATAACTTGATACTCCTTTAGATTTTTGTGTGATGTGATCGTTTTTCGAAAAGCTGGAATACATATTCCGATATTTAGTTAATACCCAATCCGGTGAATTGTCAACAGGAAATTTCAGAAAATTCAAAAAATCTTGGAAAACTTAGAACATCGAGGGAATTTGGCGTTACTTAGGCGCTTTTTTATGAAAATTAGTTGGGGAACAGTGAGAAGGCAGCACTTTTTGTGCTTTCTGATTCGATCGGAATTGAAGTCAATGATGGTTCACTGGAATAGTTTGAGCGCGTGTGAAAGCAAATATGATCGTGATATGCCTGTAAATCGGAATGATAATTCCTTAAATGTGGTGCAATATGGATTCTATCACAGATGATTCCGAAAGTGTACCTGTTTTTTGGCGGGAACAGCTGAAGATTTGCACCTTTTTTCGCGAGCGAGAACAAACCGCGAACGCTTCCTACACCTGAAAAGGATGATTGACAAGGGAAAAACGATACGATATAGTAATAAAAAGATGACGCCCTATCAAAATTACGTCCGCCAGAAGTGTTCGATCGAAAACCGGAATAAAAATTCCAGTATTGATTCATCGAATACGCAGGAGTGGAGTATGCAACCGCATGGTCGGGACGGATAGGGAGCCGCCAAAGGAAGCGCAGGCGAAACGATATGGAACAATCCGGCACAATACTATTAGAAGAACAGAACGCGAAGGGAACGGAGACCATCAAGATGGTGGATCGCGCACTCGCAGTGCTAGACGTGCTTCGCGTGGAGCGCAAGCGCCTCGGTGTGAACGAGATCGCAAAAAAGTGCGACATCAGTCCCTCGACCGCGTTCCGTATCCTCAAAACGTTGGAGGTCAACGGCTGGGTTTATCAGTGCGGAGATGATCGCTACATCACGGGGCAGAAGATCAGCTTCGTCATGGAAAAGGACAACCTGTATCTGGCGCTCAAGGAGGTTGCGGCGTTCACGATGGAGCGAAGCACCGCCGAGCATGGTCAGGCGATGAACTTAATCGTTCGAGAAGGCACGCACTGTTATATCCTCCAGCAATCCAGAACGAAAAAGTTTGTGGACTATATCCCGTCGCTCTATTCCGACTTACCTTTCTATGCGTGCGCGGGCGGCAAGATCCTGCTTTCCGAGCTGCCGGTGAGTTTAGCGGAGCAGATCATCAACTCCTGCGAGATGGTGCCGTTGACGCGGTATACGATCACGGACCCGGAAGTGTTTTGGCAGGAACTGCGCAAGGTCGCAAAGACCGGTTATGCGTTTGACAATAAAGAGTCTGCGGAAAACGGCAGCTGCATCGGCGTTCCGGTTCGCAATTGCGACGGGGACATCATCGCGGCGCTCTCGTTCAGCGGATTTGTTGGCGTAGAGAATACCGACGACCTGCTGCACTATCTGCCCGCGCTGCAGGAAGCAGCCATCGAAATCTCCAAAAACCTTTATAAATGCTGGGGTAAATAGCGCTCGAAAGACAACTTTCTCACACCAACAAGAATATTTTTGCGCACGATAGATCTATTTCTGTCGTGCGTTTGTCTTCGATTATAGTTCTTGCTCCGGGCGAGAGTACACGCGAAAGCAGAGGAAAGTATGAATCAGGATTTGACAAAGGGAACCTCATCCGGCCTGATTTGGCGGTTTTGTCTGCCGCTTTTCTTTGGCGCGCTGGTGCAGCAGCTCTATGTGCTGGTGGACAGCCTGGTTGCGGGCAGGTTTATCGGAGAGGCGGCGCTTGCCGCCATCGGCAACGCGTATCAGATAACGCTGCTCTACCAGGCGCTGGCGTTCGGGGCGGCGATGGGTGTCTCCGTTGTGGTGTCGCGTCGCTTCGGCGCGGGAAAGTGCGAGGAGATTCACACAACGGTATCGACATCGCTGATCGCAACTCTGGTCGTTTGCCTGGGGTTGACGCTGATCGGTATTCTTTGCGAAGATGCGCTCCTTCGGGTCATGCGCACGCCTGCGGACGTGTTTTTGCCGTCAAGGCAGTACCTGACGCTCTATACCGCGGGATTGTTCCCGATGTTTTGCTATCAGATCGTGCTGGGCGTCTTCTCCGCGATGGGAGACGCGAAGACGCCGGCTGTGTTTCTCACGCTTTCCTCCTTGGCCAACATCGCGCTGGATCTGCTATTTGTCATCCGCTTTCATCTCGGGGTTGCGGGCATCGCCTGGGCGACGCTGATTTGTCAGACGTGCAGTGCGATCCTTGCACTCATTGTTTTACGAAGTCGCCTGCGGGCATTCCGCAGCGGCAACGACGCAAAGACACAGCGATTCTCTTTTCCGCTTCTTGGGGAAATAACGCACATTGCGCTGCCGGGCACACTGCAGCAACTGATCGTTTCAGCCGGAAACGTGCTGATTCAGGCAAACGTCAATAGCTTTGGCTCCGGCGTTTCCGCGGGGTATGCCGCCGCCATCAAGATGAACAACATGGCGATTGCTGCGTTGATGGCGTTTGATCGGGGAATGGCGGCTTTCGCCGCGCAAAACAGCGGCGCGAATCAGCCGGACCGCATTCGCTCCGGCCGCAACGCCACCATATTGTTTTCGGTCGGGTTCGGGGTTGCCATCGCGGTTTTGATTCTGGTTTTCCGCTCGGAGTTGTTGCGATTATTTCTTCGCTCCGGCAGTGCGGAGGCGATGCAGGCGGGCGGGCAGTTCTTCCGAATCGTGATTCCGTTTTATCTGATTGTTTCGGTCAAGATCGCATGTGACGGGATGTTGCGCGGGCTGGGTGCCATGAGGGAGCTATTGATCGGTACGTTTGCAGACCTCGCGCTGCGCGTCGGCTGCGGGTTTCTCTTTGCCGCTATCTGGGGCTCGATCGGCATCTGGGCGGCGTGGCCGGTCGGCTGGGTTTCGGGCGCGGTGCTGTCTCTCGTTTTCACGGCATATCAGCTGCGAGTGATTCGTACCAGCGCGGCATCAGGGCTCGCTTCATAACCTTCTACGTATCACAATGTAACAACCTACTGTCGCGTGACGTTGCCGCATTGACCGCCGCTGTAGAACACAAGCGGCTTTTGATTCGACCGCAAAAAGAGATCGCGGTTCTGACTTTCCCGAGAAAAGTGCCTAATTTTGAGAAAAATTGATACGCATGAATCCACGATCAGAAGCGTGACGCAATGTTCAAGATGAGTATTTTTCAAAATCTATATTCTGTGGCAAC
>JBDKRF010000173.1:0-2330 GCA_039683525.1 Clostridiaceae bacterium | reverse complement strand
ACCGAAGCGCCCGCCGAGCCGGAAACCATCGTGTTCTGGCATACCTATAGCGAAGGCGAAGAACAGATTTTCTTAAACGAGATCGTACCCGCGTTTGAAGCGGCAAACCCCGGCATTAAAGTCAATGCGGTTCGCATGCCGGTCGACGGCTTGCAGCAGCAGGTGATCACGGCGGCCTCCGGCGACGCCGCGCCTGATGTGATGCGTATGGACATCACCTGGGTTTCGCAGCTTGGCAAACTCGGCGCTCTGGAACCCCTCTCGGCGTATGACGGATTCTCCGCCATCAAGGATAACACCTTAACCGCGCCGATGGAAACAAACTACAGCGCGGGCGATTATTACGGCCTGCCACTGAACACCAACACGACGGCTGCCGTCTGGAACATGGACTTCCTCAAGGCATGCGGGCTGACCGAACCGCCGAAGACGCTGGATGAACTGGTCGCTCTCGCGAAGCAGTACAACGATCCCGCAAACGAGAAGTGGGTCTTCACGATTGCCGGAACCTACACGTGGGCAATGCTGCCGTACTTCTGGTCCCTCGGCGGCAATCTAACCAGCGACGACTACTCGGTTGCGACGGGATATCTTAACAGTGATGCCTCCGTTGCGGCGCTGGATACCATCGCTTCCTGGTACAAGGAAGGCGTAATCAGCCCCGCGATCATCGGCGAGCAGCCGGATGCCTGGGGCGGCATGAGTGCGGGCAACTACGCCATGATTTCCGAAGGACCCTGGTTCTTTAGCTCCAACACCACCACGTTTGCCAGCCAGGCGACCGCAATGCCGGCAGGCAGCGCAGGCGGCATCTCCATCGTGGGCGGAGAAGACATCGTTATGTTCGCGGGCTCCGCGCATAAGACTGCCGCCTGGACCTTCATGCAGTATATGCTGAGCGACGAAGCGCAGCTTGCCATGACCAAAGCCGGCATGATTCCGGTGGTCAAGAGCGCGATGGACAAAGTGGACACCAGCGCTTCCCCGTATCTCGCGGCGTATCTGGAGCAGCTCCAGACCGCAAAGCCGCGCACGCCAAACGCCAACTGGGGACAGATTGACACGATCCTAGCGCAGGCATTTGAGACCGTCATCCGCGGCGAAGCCACGGCAAAGGACGCACTCGACGCCGCTGCAGCGCAGATTGATCCGCTGCTGCAATAAAACAAATACAGCAAACTTTGATTCAGCGGGGATGTCTCTACTGCGTCCCCGCTGAATCGACGAAAAACCAACCGGGAGTGAGTTTCGTTACACCGCAATTCGAGGAGGAAGCGCCATTGCAAGCACAAAACAAGCAAAAAAGCAGGTTTGCTCTCGGAGTCAGGCAATGGCTTCAGGTTCTTCCGTTCATCGGCGGTGGACTGATATTGATGTGCCTGTTTGTGCTCTATCCGCTGTTTCGCAACGTTCAGATCAGCGTAAACGAATACAACATCATCAAAAATCAGATGGGCGCATTCCTCGGACTCTCGAACTACGCAAAGTTACTTCAGGACGGAAACTGGCTGCTGGCGCTGCGCAACACCTCGCTCTACGCGCTGGTGACCGTGCCGGGGCAGATGCTGCTGGGGCTCGTCTTAGCGAGCCTCATCAACGCCGCAACCAAGGGACAGACTGCATTCAAGGTGATCACCTACATTCCGGTTATCACGTCTTGGGTCGTCGTGTCGCTGGTGTTCAAGTATATCTTCGCTTCCGGCAACGGCGGACTAATCAACTATGCGCTGATGCAGCTCGGGATCATACAAACACCCATTGCGTTTTTGCAAAACGAATGGTCGGCAAACTTCGTACTGTGGATGTTCGGCATCTGGAAAGGCACGGGCTGGACCATGCTGATCTATCTTGCGGCGCTGCAGGGTGTCTCCAAGCAGATCTATGAAGCGGCGCAGATCGACGGCGCAAACTGGATGCAGACATTCTTCCGCATGACGATGCCGATGGTACGAAACACCTCATTATATCTTTTGACGGTGCTGACTATTGGCGCGTTCGGCGCGTATATCCACGTCATGATGATTACAAACGGGGCTCCGCTCGGGCGCACGCAAGAGCTCATGAACTACATGTACACCACGGCTTTTACCAACTTTGATTTCTCCTATGCGGCTGCGCAGTCGGTCATGATGGGCGTCATCATATTCGCGCTGTCGTTTCTCCAGCGGAAGCTTGCGAAAGAGACGGTGAACTGATATGCAAAGACAGCAAACCTCCCGCTCGCATCGCTCCGCAGGGAAACTGCCCGTGTATCTGGGGCTTTGCCTGTTTTCCGCCATCGCGCTGCTGCCGTTTCTCTATATGCTGGCAACGGCGATGACGCCGCATTC
>JBDKRF010000172.1:0-8956 GCA_039683525.1 Clostridiaceae bacterium | reverse complement strand
CGCTATGAGCTCTTTACGAGCAGCAAGAGTGAGAAGAACATTCGCCTCTACGAGCGCGCAGGATATCGCAGGTTTGACGAGATAACGATCGGCGCAGATTTGACGCTCATCTATCTCGAGAAACCGTAGAACTAACGCAGTTACTTACAATCAAATTCATGTACTTGAACCATACGCATGGTATTTTTGCCGCGGGTATGGTATCTTTTTGGTGTGAATTTTTCTTGTGTACCGAAAGGGTCTCATGAATATCGAAAAGCGAACCATCCACCATATTCCAGCGCTGCTTTGGGGAACGGAGCGTGAGCGTCTCATCCTCGCGGTTCACGGCAGCCATTCCTCCAAAATTGATGATTGTATTTGGGTGCTGGCGGAAGAGGCTACCGCGCGCGGATATGGTGTGCTGAGTTTTGATCTGCCGCAGCATGGAGAGCGCGTGTATGAAACAGAACCTTGCACGGTTTCATCTTGCGTTGGTGAGTTAGCCGAGGTCTATCGTTTTGCACGCGAAACGGCATGCGAAGTTTCGCTGTTCGGTTGCAGCATGGGAGCATACTTTAGCCTGCTGGCGTTTGCCGACGTGCCGATTGCGCGCGCCTGGTTCCTCTCTCCCGTAACGGACATGAAGCGCATCATCCAAAATATGATGGCGGCCTGCAATATCAGTGAAGAAACGCTTGAAAAGCTCCAAACCATACAAACCCCGTATGAAACGCTCTATTGGGACTACTATCGGTACGTAAAGGAACACCCGATCGTATCCTGGCCGCATCCCACCCGAATCCTCCGCGGCGAAAACGATTCTCTGAGTGAGTTGGCATCTGTCGCCGACTTTGCGGCGCGTTTTCACTGTGCGTTGACCGAGCAGCCAGGCGGAGAACACTGGTTTCATACCGCAGAAGAGATGGACTATTTCCGTCGCTGGCTGCGCGAAGAATTGTAATCAAGCGCCGCATTGTGCGGCAACTATGAAGTGAGGATCAAATATGGCTTCATCCCCCGTGCGCATCGCGCAAATCATGGGCATCATGGAAAACGGCGGCGTGGAAGCTGTCGTGATGAACTATTACCGCGCGATCGATCGCGAACGCGTGCAGTTTGATTTCTTCGTTGACGAAACAAGCTCATTCCCGCAGCGGGCTGAGATCGAATCGCTCGGTGGTCGTTGCTATCTTGTTCCGTCCTATGCGCACGCGTTTGGCTATATCCGCACACTCAAACGCCTGTTTCGCGAAAACGGCTATCCCATCGTTCACGCCCAGATCAATACGATGAGTGTCTTTCCGCTGTTTGCTGCGTTTCTTGCCCGCGTACCCGTTCGCATCTGCCACAATCACAGCACTTCCCACCGCGGAGAAGGCACAAAGAGCCTTCTAAAGCTCCTGCTGCGTCCGTTTGCAAGGCTCTTTGCCACGCACTGTTTCGCCTGCGGAGACACCGCGGCGCGCTGGATGTTTGGCTCCCGCCTCGTCGATGCCGGTCGTGTAACCGTGCTACCAAACGCGATCAACCTCAAGCGCTTTCGCTTTTCGCCGGAGGATCGCGCCGCAGTTCGGCAGGAGATCGGCGCTGGTGAAACGACGCTCGTGGTCGGCCATATCGGGCGGTTTATGTATCAAAAGAATCACGCGCAGCTGTTGAAGATCTTCCAAGCAGCGCTGCTCTCTCGTTCCGATGCGATACTAATGCTTGCGGGCGAGGGCGAACTGCTGGAGGAAACGCGCACCCTTGCGCAGTCACTCGGCATCGATCACAACGTGCGCTTTCTCGGCGTGCGACGCGAACCAGAGCGGCTCTATTCGGCGATGGATGTCTTCTGCCTGCCGAGCTTCTATGAAGGCTTGCCCGTCGTGATGGTAGAAGCGCTCGCAAGCGGGCTTACCTGCGTGGTGTCGGATCAGGTCACGCGGGAGCTCAACGCGTTCTCTGTCACGCAGCTTTCCCTCGACGCCGCACCGGAACACTGGGCGCAGGCGCTCATCCGCGCGACGCGGGTCGATACCGCCCCGAAGGCGCTGATGGAGCGATTTGACATCAGCCAAACCGCAAAACAGCTGGAGGCGTTTTATCTGGCACACGCGAAGTCATAAACGAATCCGTCCAACAAGGAGATTAATATGTTATTTATGCTGCTGATCAAAGCTTCCGTAAATTCGGAGGCGGGGCATATGCCGCCGGAAGAATTACAGCTTGCGATGCGCCGCTATAATGAGGATCTTGTCCGCGCAGGCGTGCGCGTCATGGCAAAGGGGTTGTATCCCAGCGCGGATTCCATTCGTATCTCGTATCCCGCCACGCAGCGTGCCCCCATCGTTACAAGCGGGCCCTTCCCGGTAGAGGGCAACTTGCTGGCTGGTTTCTTTCTGCTCGACGTCGTGTCAAAAGAGGAAGCGGTCAGTTGGGCTATGAAAGCGCCGGACCCGCAGGGTTTTGGCGAAGGACAGATCGAACTAAGGCAAGTATATGAAGGTTGACGAGCTTCCCAGATCGTGCACCCTTCGCCGAAGCGCAATATTCTGCGCCTTCGCGGACGGGATCGTATCCGTGCGAATCAGCAGGATCATACGAAAGAGAGCCGTCTCAGGTTTTGAGGTGTTCCGTGCAAATTGAGTTGATGGAAGCATATGCGCAAATCGAGGATGTAAAAGCGCTTTTTGAGGAATATGCCGCGACCTTGGGCATCGACTTGAGTTATCAAAGCTATTCTGAAGAGTTATCCCTCCTTCCCGGGAAATACGCTCGACCGGACGGAAGGCTCTTTCTTGCGCGGGTAGATGGCGTTCCCGCGGGTTGCGTCGCCATGCGCCGATTGAGTAATTCGCGCGCAGAGATGAAGCGGCTCTATGTAAGGGACGTCTATCGAGGACTGCAACTGGGGCGTACGCTAACCAAGCGCGTGATGCAGAGCTCACGGGAAATCGGTTACAGTGAGCTGGTACTGGACACCCTCTCCACTATGCTTCGCGCACAGGAACTCTATCGAAAACTCGGCTTCACCGAAATCGAACCGTATTATGAGGGTGCGTATCCGGGAACCGTATTTTTGCGTCGCATTCTGTAGTCCGCATCAAACAGAAGCCGTCGCAACCAACATCACGCACATAATAAATCATTCATCTATGGAGTATGGAATCACAGTTATGAGTCAACCAAAAACGAACAAATGGAACCCGCAAGGACTGATCCCGTTTTTCATCTTCCTGCTCATCGGGTTAGCGGGAGGCTACTTTATCGGGCGCTCGCTCGACGGTCTTTCCGCTCGTTTGATGGGGCTTCCCTATCCGCTTGTTCTCGTTACGCTGCTGATTTTCCTTTTTGCCGCGCTGAGTGCGCAGTTGATCCTTCATGAAGCGGGGCACCTCGTCTGCGGGTTGATCAGCGGATACCGATTCTCTTCCTTCCGCGTCGGCTCGCTGATGCTCTTCAAGGAAGGCAAACACTTGCGGTTAAAGACACTTTCCATCGCCGGAACCGGCGGTCAATGCCTGATGATACCACCGCAATGCAACGGTGAATCAATTCCCTTTACGCTCTACCTGCTTGGCGGTGTGCTGATGAACTTCATCTCAAGCATACTATTTGCGCTGCTGTACCTCGCGATTCCGAGCAGTTCTGTCTTCTCTCTCCTGCTGGGCGCGCTCGCACTCGCGGGGCTCGGGGTCGGGCTCATGAACGCGATTCCGCTGCATCTTGCGATGCTGGATAACGATGGCTACACCGCTCGCCTCCTCAAGAAAGACCCGCAGGCGGTGCTTGCGTTCTATCAAATGATGCAGATCCACAGTCAGATTGCGGCCGGATTGCGCCTTCGCGACATGCCCGAGGAGTGGTTTATAACGCCTCCGGAAGGGAACACGGAGAACACGCTGGTCGCGACGATCGAGGTCTATCGCTGCAATCGTCTGCTGGACGAGGGTCAGATGGATCAAGCCGCAGATAGCATCCGCGCGCTGCTCGCGTCCAGCACCGCAATCGCCGGAATTCACCGAAATCTGCTTATCTGTGATTTGGCGTATTGCACCTTAATAGCGGACAAGCCCGACGAAGCAACGCAACTTCTGGACGAACAGCAACTCAAATTCATGAAGTCGATGAAGAGTTTCCCCAGTGTGCTTCGTACGCAATATGCCGTGGCGATCCTACGCGATCACAACGCATCTGACGCGGCAACAGTACAGACAAAATTTGACCGCGTGTCCGAGCGATACCCGTATGCCAGCGACATCGCAAGTGAGCAAGAGCTTATGTACGCGGTTCGCAAGAAGGGCAGTGCGATTTAAACCCCGACCTCAGCGAAAGAATAAAACAGGAGGACGACACCATGCAGAAGATCATTCCGCACCTATGGTTTGACACGCAGGCCGTCGAAGCAGCAAAATGGTATGCTTCGATCTTTGAACAAGCCGAACTCACCAGCGTCACCCAACTGCACGGCACTCCTTCCGGCGACGTGGACACGGTGGAGTTTACGTTGGACGGCGTCGATCTCTCCGCCATCAGCGCCGGGCCTTTCTTCGAGCTCAACTCCTCGATTTCGCTGATGGTCACCTGCCGCAGCGCGGAAGAAGTGGACGCCCTCTACGCCAGTCTTGGCGATGGCGCAACGCTTCTGATGCCGCTTGACGCGTACCCGTTCAGCAAGCGGTATGTTTGGCTCAAAGATCGATTTGGGCTCGACTGGCAGCTGTGCTATTTTGAAACCAACGAGATCACGCAAAAGATTCGCCCTGTGTTACTCTTTGCCGCCGAAGTCTGCGGCAGGGCGGAAGAAGCGCTCATGTTTTATCGGAGCGTCTTCCCCGACGCCCTTCCCGGCTACTTCAATCATTATTCGCCCGGCGAAGCGCAGGACCCCAGAGCAAAGACAAACTATGCGGAGATGACCCTGATGGGATTCCAGTTTGTGGCGATGGATCACGGCTTTGGCGGAGACGAGGTGTTCAACGAAGCGTTTTCGTTCATGGTGCTCTGCCGCGATCAAGCCGAGATCGACTACTACTGGGAGAAGCTATCCGCCGTGCCCGAAGCGGAACAGTGCGGCTGGCTCAAGGATCCGTTCGGCCTTTCGTGGCAGATCGTTCCCGAGCAGCTGAGCGAAATGCTCGCCACAGCCTTGCCTGAGGAAGCAGAACGCATCACGGAAGCGTTCTTGGGCATGAAGAAACTCGATATTGCGGCGCTGGAGCAAGCGCGGCTTGGCTAAAACGCACAGGAAAGAGCAAGAGAAACAATGAAACTCCTGTTGATCAACAGCAGCGGCCGCACCGGTGGCAACACCGCGCGCGTGATGGACGAGTTGGAAGAAAACCTCGTCGCAATTGCCCGAAGCAAGGGGCTTACTCTGACCTGCGAGCGGGTTTCGCTCGCGCGTCTTTCGCTTAAGCCCTGCGTCGGTTGCCGCGTGTGTTTTGACCGTGGTGAGGCGTTTTGCCCGCAGCAGGACGAGCTGCTCACGCTGTATGAGCGTATGCGCGCGGCGGATGGCTACGTGATCGCTAGCCCCGTCTATGTTGAGGATGTCAACGGCATCCTCAAGACGATGATCGACCGCATGGCGTTCCTCTGCCATCGTCCCGCGCTGTACGGCAAAAGCGCGCTGCTCTTTACGACGAGCGGCATCGGTTCCTCGCGCCACGCACTGACCACGATGACCAAAGCGTTCGGAACGTGGGGCATCAAGACGGCGGCAACCATGCAGCTCAGCCTTGGCGCGCTCATGCCGCGCGAGCAGGTTTCGGCGCAATGTGGCAAGAAGGTCGCTTCCGCAGCCCGCAGGTTCATCGACGTGCTCGCGCAGACGCCGTTTCGCCCATCGTTTTATTCGCTGATCGCGTTCACGGTTCAGCAAACGCTCTGGGGTCGACCTCGCGTCGATCACGCCAGTCTTGACTATCGCTACTGGCAGGAGACAGGCTGGCTCGACCGCAAAAGATGGTATTACGACCCCGCGCAGAAGCACTCGCTTAAGGCGCTGCTCGCACGCATGCTTGGCAAGCTGATCGCGCTGTTTTTTCACTAAACGATCAATCTTTCTGTTTTTGGAGTAAGTATGGCATTGGAAACCGATCTCCAGCGTGAGTGGAATCAACAGCTGGAGCAGAAAACGATCTTTGAGCAGGCGAAGGCATATGCGTTTGACTACTTTGACCGCGTGAGTGAAATGTCGGCGGTTCCTTCCGGCGAGAGCAAGCGCGCGCTGGCAGTGTTTGATGAGCTTTTGCCTGACGAACCGCACTCTCCTGAGGAAATTCTAGCCCTGTTGCAACAGGCGGGGCAAAACAACCTCTCTGCGCAGGGCGGCGGACGCTATTTCGGCTTTGTCAACGGCGGAATCCTGCCCGTTTCACTCGCCGCGCGGTGGATGGCGGACGCTTGGGATCAAAACGCGGCTCTGTCCGTGATGTCTCCCCTCGCGGCAAAGCTGGAGGACGTCTGCGAACGTTGGCTCGTCGACCTGCTGGATTTGCCCGTAGGCAGCGCCGCCGGGTTTGTCAGCGGCTCCTCCACCGCTACGCTCTGCGCACTCGCGGTTGCGCGCGATTCTCTCCTGCTCCGGCAGGGTTGGAATGTGCGCGAGCGCGGGCTGTACGGCGCGCCTCTTGTTCGCGTCGTGCTGGGTGAGCAGGCGCATTCCTCCGTATTCAAAGCGCTCTCCCTGATCGGCATGGGTAAGGCAAACGTCGTGCTCGCACCCGTCGACGGCCAGGGGCGAATCGATCCCGCGCGCTTGCCGGATCTCGATGATCGTACACTGTTGATTTTGCAGGCAGGCAACGTCAACGGCGGCGCGTTTGATCCCTTTGAACCACTCTGTGCTCGCGCCCGCGCATGCGGCGCATGGGTGCATGTAGATGGCGCGTTCGGCCTCTGGGCCGCCGCATGCAACGAAACAAAGCATCTCACGAGAGGCATGTCTCTTGCGGATTCCTGGTCGTGCGACGCGCACAAGACGCTCAACGCACCTTATGACAACGGCATCGTGTTTTGCCGTGATCGCAGCGCGCTGGTGCAGACCATGCAAGCGACGGGGTCTTATCTGCAATACGGCGAGGCACGCGACAGTATGCTCTATACGCCGGAGATGTCCCGTAGAGCACGAGGAATCGAGCTCTGGGCGGCGCTTCGTTCGCTGGGTCGATCCGGCGTAGACGCGCTGGTTAGCGGCCTATGCGAAAACACGCGCTATTTTGCGCAGCTCCTACGCGAAAGAGGTTTTCGCGTGCTCAACGACGTAGTCTATAATCAATTGGTCGTCGCCTGCGATTCGCCGGAAGAAACCAAGGCAACACTTGCCGAAATCCAATCCGGCGGCGTCTGCTGGTGCGGCGGTGCGGTCTGGCGAAACGAACCCGTCATCCGCGTCAGCGTCTGTTCCTGGCGCACGACGCATCAGGATGTTGATGCCAGCGTCGCGGCCTTTGAAGCGGCACGTAAACGCGCCAAAGAGTCATGAAACATCATCGGAAGACAATCCTCCAAATGACTACATTAATAACGGTTAAATAAAGGAGCAAGCGTTTGAGAATTGAAGCCTATTCACAACCGGAATTATCCATAGTGCAGCAGGTGCGTGCGTTGGAGCGCGTCTGTCAGGCGCACGATCAACTAAAAGGTACCCTGTTTCTTGACCCGTCCTTAAATTTTTCTCCGGAGATCGCCTCCCTGCTTGTTTGTTACGAAGAGGATGTGCTGATCGGCGCGATGACGCTTTTTGCGCCGATGCAGGAAGAGGCGGAGTTAATCGGGCTCACGCATCCCGATTTTCGCAGACGCGGGGTGTTTCATGCATTGCTTTGCGCCGCGGCTCAACAGGCAAGCGCGTTTGCAATCCCCGACCTATTGCTTGTGTGCGAAGCGCAATCCTTGGATGGAGTCGCAACCCTTGCCGCGCTCGGCGCAACGCCGGAATTCTCCGAGTATTCGCTGTCGTATGAGACCGATCGCAACCCGGACGATCTACCTGTTCCAAATGGCTTGTTGCTGCATCCCGCAACCAGCGCAGACCTAGACGAGATGGTGCGCATCAGTGCGGCAAGCTTTGATGAGTCATTGTCCCGGGCGAAGGGGTTCCTTGAGCAGACGCTGCATTCCGATCACCGAACGCAATACCTCGCGCGTCTGGATGGTGTGCCGGTCGGAATCGGGGGCATCGGCGATGAGGAAGATTCGACAACCATATTCGGTCTTGCGGTACATCCGGATTGGCAAGGCCGGGGCATCGGGCGTGGCATGATCGCGCTGCTGCTTGGCGAAATGCGAAAGCACGAAAAGCGCAATATTCTGATCGAAGTCAACAGTGCAAACGCAAACGCGCTACACTTATATCTCTCCTGCGGGTTTTCTTCTACCGTGACCAATGACTATTACCGTTTCCCGGTCACGCGATTTTTACCACTGTAATCGAAGACATACGCAAAACGCTCCGAACCATTTTCGTTCGGAGCGTTTTTTCTGCCTGAAATTTGGTCGTACTCTCTTTAACCCAGCAATTGCGCAAAGAATGCTAGCACGGCGCTGTTTGCCTGCTCCGGCTGTTCCAGCGGCAGAATGTGCCCCGCGTTGGGGAACACCTTGAGCTCCGCCTCTGCACCTTGCTCACGCGCTAACGCGGCCGCACGCTCCATCTCGCTCTGCTTCACCAGCGTACTCTCCGCCCCGCGCAGCCAGAGCGTCGGGCAGACGATCGAGCGCACCTGCGCAAGCAGGTTCCACTTTAAGTGGAAGGGCGCAATCGCGCTGATTTGCCAATCGTCCATGTCGTTTTCGCCGCATTCGAATTTCCCGCGAATCTCATCTTTCAAGATCGAGCTGAGCCGCGCGGGATCGGTCGGGTTGGTGCCCTTTGTAAAGATGGTGAGCAGCAGTTTTTCGATCTCGGCATCCTTGCATTTCACGTATCTGCGGCTCAGCATGCGAAGCATACCCGGCGTTTTGAGATAGAGCCAGGTGATCAATT
>JBDKRF010000171.1:0-3057 GCA_039683525.1 Clostridiaceae bacterium | reverse complement strand
GCTGCTGCTCGCGACGGGCGAGAACAAGGTGGAGGCGATGAAGGGCTTGCTACTCAACGAGGAGCTGGACGTGCAAAACCCCGCGACGATGGTCAAGACGCATCCCGACCTCACAGTCATCATTGACCGCGCGCTGGCGGACATGATCGGCTACCGCGGCTAAATTAGATTTGCGCTTCTCGATGAGAGGAGATGGACGAAACCTTCTACCAAAAAAGGCGGAACGCATGCAATACTTAGGAATCGACTACGGAACACCCCGTCTGCCGGAGCTGGACACGGCGCTTATCCCGATGGGAGCGTGGATGCGCGCGTATGAAGCGCGGGCAACCCACCCGGTTTCTGTCGCGGTGGAGTCGGCAAACGGACGAATCGTGACCCGCGACACCGCACTAATCCAGGACGGCGCGCACGATGCGGCAGACTATCGCTATCTGGAGCGGCTCGTGAAGTTCCTGCTCTGGAGCGTCGGCGGCTATCGCGTGACCATCTATGGAGCGGACGCGCTCACAAACAAGCTTGCGCAAACCTATGCGCCCGGTGGCGCGCGCGCGTTTGACGCGGGCTTTATGGACGACGTATTCGAGCAAGGCTTGGAAATAATTGCTTGTGCTGCTTCGGATTTTCCCGCGGCGTGCGGCGAGGCGGTCTCCATCGGCGGCAACACAAACGGCTGTCGCATCGGCTTTGACGCGGGCGGAAGTGACCGCAAGGTTTCCGCCGTGATCGACGGAGAGACAGTGTATTCCGAGGAGGTCGTCTGGCATCCCAAGACGCAGACCAACCCGCGCTATCACTATGATGAAATCGTCAAGGCGTTTCAAACCGCGGCGGGCAAGATGCCGCGCGTGGACGCAATTGGCGTTTCCTCCGCAGGCGTATTCGTCGGCAACAGCCCGATGGTTTCCTCGCTCTTTCTCAAGGTGCCGCGCAGTGAGCGCACGTTTGTGAAGGATATCTATAACGCTGCGGCGCGCGCAATCGGCAATGTACCCATCGCGGTGGCAAACGATGGCGACGTGACCGCGCTGGCTGGCGCGATGGAGCTGCATTCCGGCTGCGTGATGGGTTTAGCCATGGGCACCAGCGAAGCGGTCGGCTACGTCAACGCAGAGGGGAATATCCTCGGTTGGTTCAACGAGCTGGCATTTGCACCGGTGGATTTGAGCGAGCGCGCTATGCAGGACGAATGGTCGGGAGACATTGGCGTCGGCTGCAAGTATTTCTCGCAGGATGCGGTGATCAAGCTCGCACCCGCGGCGGGGATTACGCTCTCGGACACGCTCACGCCCGCAGAGAAGCTCAAGGAAGTGCAAAAACTGCTTTCCGAAGGCTGGACAGCGGCCGAGAACATCTATCGCAGCATCGGGGTGTATCTGGCGCATGCGCTCGCGCTGTACGACATGTTTTATGAAATCCATCATCTGCTGCTGCTTGGCCGCGTGGTGTCCGGCGAGGGCGGAAAGCTGATAGAAGCCGCCTGCCGCGAGACGCTGGCGGGCGATTATCCGGAGCTGGCACAGAAGATCAACCTGCTGCTGCCGGATGAGGAGTCCCGCCGGGTTGGCCAGTCCGTCGCCGCTGCAAGTTTGCCGCGAGTCTAAACAAAAAAGTCCCACGGCGAAAGCCGTGGGATTATTTTATGTTTTACACCGACCATATCTTGGGGCTGGAGGCAGAGACGGCGAGCGCGCCCGCTTGCAGCGCCGCGATCACGTCCTCCTTCTCGTGGATGAACCCACCCGCGATGATCGGAGATGCGATGCGTTCCTTGAGCTGGGCGATCACCTTCGGCAAAAGCCCCGGCAGAATCTCCACAAAGTCCGGCTTGCTCTGCGCAATCTGCTGCTCAAAGCTGTTGAGTGAGCGGGAGTCGAGCATAAACCCACGTTGTACCGCCGCCATGCCGAGCTGCTTTGCGCGCTTGATCAGCGCGCCGCGCGTACTAATGATGCCCTCCGCACCCGTCGCCTTCTGAATTGCGTCTACGGCGATCTCCTTACTGGAAAACCCCTCGATGAGGTCGAGATGGATCACACACAGCTTTCCGCTTGCGTGTACGCGGCGGGTGAGCTCGCCTACATCCATCACATTTCCCATGAGAAGAAACACCACGCGGCAGTCGGAATCGAGCGCGGCAGATAGCTCCTCCTCATTGCCGACGGCGGCGATGACAGGATTGCTCTGTATTTGGTCGTACAAAAGTTGAGCGGCTTTCTCCAAGGCGAACCTCTCTTTTCCGGTATGGTAATAGCATAGGGGACTTTGTCAAAAAGCGCAAGCAATGGCGCGTATTTTTACCAGAAAATCACAAAAACGGGTTTGACAGCACCCACTATTCGGGATATGATAATGACGTACAAAAGTTCCACTGAGATTTGGAGTTTGGAGCGGCGCACAGTTTGTTTTGCGTATGCTCCTTTTTTTCATGTCCGCGCATGTATCGCATCCAACGACGGCGCGGCATATACCGAAATGCACGATGGCAGCATACGTCAGCCCACAACAAGAAACAGGAGGAGAATGACTTATGACAGAGACCAGACCGTATATCCCTTGGGACATGATTCAGAGTTTTATGATCGACACGTTCACCGCATATGGAATCCCGCTGGAAGACGCGAAAATCTGCACGGATGTTTTGCTGGAGAGCGACCGCCGCGGCATCGAAAGCCACGGTTGCAACCGCTTTAAACCCATCTATCTCGACCGTATCGATGCGGGGATTCTCAATCCCGTCACCAACTACGAAGTCGTGAAAGAAACGCCCACCACACTGGTTGTGGACGCGCACGACGGCATGGGCATGGTCGCGAGCTACAAGGCAATGAACACCATCATCGAAAAGGCAAAAACCTACGGCATGGCGATGGCTGCCATCCGCAACAGCTCGCACTACGGCATCGCAGGCTACTGGACCAGCATGGCGGTCAACGCGGGCATGATCGGAATTTCCGGCACCAACGCGCGTCCCAGCATCGCGCCGACCTTCGGCGTGGAGAACATGCTCGGCACCAACCCCCTCACCGTCGGCATGCCCACGGATGAGGAGTTCCC
>JBDKRF010000170.1:0-1524 GCA_039683525.1 Clostridiaceae bacterium | reverse complement strand
CTCGCATCAAAGTCCGTCAAGGCGTCCTGCTCAGAAATGGCAAACATGAACGCGCCGATGGCATCCGCTTTTGCCTGCCGGAGCGTGTGTTCGCTCTGTAGCCCTTCCAGCTTGTTTTGCGCAGCTTCATATCGTTCAACATAGCCTTTGTAGCGCGCTCCATATTCTGACTGATTCTGTGCATCACGGCTGTTTTCATCAACACACTTACTTATCAGGCCGGCGACCACGTCCAGTTCTTCCTGCAGAGCGGATATTTCTGCATCAAGCGCAGTGCAGTCCGAAAGGACGGTCTGCATGATTCGGCAGTCATCAAGAAGCTGCGTTTTGTCAGCCGCAAGTGTGTTGTAGGCGGTGACGAACCGTGCCTTGATCTCTTCCTCATCCGAATGAGGTGTCGAGCAACGCTGATCATTTTGGAACTTCGCGTTGCATTGCCATATCGTTCGGCGGTATTTGCTGGTAGAGTTCCATACCTTGGAGCCGAAGTAAGCGCCACAGTCTCCGCACACGATCCGAGATGCCATTATGCTGTTCCCGCTGTAACGGTTTCCGATAGCGTTGCGCCGGGCGTACTCGGGCTGCACCAGCTCATATTCCTTGGGGTCAATAATCGGTTCTTGGCTTTTTTCTATGTAATATTGCGGAACCTCGCCCTCATTGGGCTTCATCTTTTTCAGTAGAAAATCGACCGTGAACTTCTTTTGCAAAAGTGCGGCGCCCTTGTACTTCTCGTTCGTCAGAATACTCTCGATCGTGGATGAACACCATTGCTCTTTTCCAGCGGGAGTCGGTATGCCTTCCGCTGTCAACAGTCGGGCAATGCCACCCGGCGTTTTGCCAGCCATGAAAAGCGCGTAGATTCTCTGTACGATCACAGCTTCTTTCTCGACGATCCGCGGTATGTCATCTTCTCCCTTTTCGTAGCCGAGGAATTGCTTGTACGCTACGCTGACTTTCCCGTCCGCAAACCGTTTCCGCTGACCCCATGTGACGTTCTCCGAAATCGATCGGCTCTCTTCCTGCGCCAGCGAAGACATGATCGTTATTAGCAATTCGCCCTTACTGTCAAGCGTGTAGATGTTTTCCTTCTCGAAGTAAACCTCGACGCTCTTTTCTTTGAGTTTGCGGACGGTCACCAAACTATCGACCGTATTCCGCGCGAAGCGGCTGACGCTTTTTGTGACGATCAAGTCAATTTTTCCGTTCAGCGCGTCGCGTACCATCTGATTGAACCCATCGCGCTTCTTTGTGTTGACCGCCGAGATTCCTTCGTCCGTATACACGCCGACGAACTCCCAGTCAGGCTGGTCTTGAATGTAGCGCGTATAGTAGTCCACCTGTGTTTTATAGCTGGTCATCTGTTCCTTGCTATCGGTGGAAACACGGGCGTAGCCAGCCACGCGCCGCTTTGCTGTCTGCGCCAATGGCATCCCTGCCAAAGTGGTAATCGTTGGTGGAATGACTGTTACCACCCTATTGCTCATCGGGTAAACCCCTCCGGTTCGGTGCGGCCCGCTGCCG
>JBDKRF010000169.1:0-3360 GCA_039683525.1 Clostridiaceae bacterium | reverse complement strand
TTTCAGTTTGATATCTTTAGGAATGGATAAAATACTTTAAGGTTACTGACCTTTATAGTCAAAAATGTTTGTAATACAACCATTTTTACCATTTCTATTGCTTTCTTACACTACAATATCGTAAAGTATATACAACAAATAACAATATTGCAATACATGGGGGATGCTATGAAAAGGACGCTTATTCCGTTTTGCTCGGCTATATTTTGCTTGCTTTTCTTGATTGCTTGTGCGCCGAAACAGGTTGAAAATAAAAGCATAGACGTCCTTTTAAATGGCGTGTCTACGAAGTGCCTTTATACAGGGGCATACCAATTCAAGCCTACTGACGTAGGCGAATATAAGTTTTCAACAGGTGAAGAAGAGTGGATCTTTATTGGTGAAGCTGGCGAAAAGTCGGCGTTGGCTAACGGCAGTGTTGAGGATATGCCTTACTCTTTTAAACATGACGGAGAGAAATACGAAACCTTTTATACGGGTGAAGTAGAGAATCTCAAACCTATAAACGCGATACTCATCAAAGATTACCATTTTGTGCTTCAATATGATGACCGTGTTTTGGAGGGGATTTATAATGGTTACCTTTTGAACGAAAAACCAGAAGGACAAGGGGAGTTCAATTTTGAAGACAAGGAAGATTACTTCGTATATAGAGGCAATTGGAAAGCTGGAGAAATATCAGGAGATGGAGAACTTGAGTGTAATTTCTATGTTGTTCATTTCTCATATGCCGATAGGATCGGTGAATATAAAGGTGAAACAACTAAAGGAATAGCAAAAGGGAATGGATCGTTTACGGCGATAAATGGCGATGGTCTCAAGTATACTTATATTGGTGCGTGGGAAAACGGTCTTTTTGAAGGTAAGGGACGCTGTGAGTTTGATGATGAAACTTCTTGGATTCAGGACGGGAATTTTTCAAAAGGTGATTACAAACCATCAGTAGCTGATTTATTTGTTACTATGGGATCAGCAAAGGATAGCAAGTTTAAGATTTCAACGACTGAGTATGAGTTTATTGAAGCACATGAGAGCTACTTCACTGGAAAAGTGCAAGAGATTGGCGACGAGTTCATTGATAATAGCTTTAAGTATGAAGAATTTAGTAAGAATCCAAATGCTTTTGAGCTAAGTATAATAAGACAAAATGGACTCTATGTTATACAGGTATTTGAATATGAAGGGTACGGACATGATTTTGTCCAAATTTTAGCGAATGATTCAAAGTATCGTGTTTACTATATTTATTTGATTGGTAAAGCGTCTAATATTGTTGAAGGATCAAGGATTCAGTTCGTTGGATTACCAGTAGATTATTTTACATACAAAAGCGTATCGGGATCAGATGTTTGGGCAATTGCGTGCGTGGGAATTATGGCCACAAAAAAGTAAAGGTTTAATAAGCCTCCCGCTCATCACGGGAGGCTTTCTCATCCCCATCAAAAAAGTTAATACCCCAAACTCTCCCCAACCAAAACAACCTCCGTCACCTTCACGCTCCGCATCGGCCAAAGCAGCGTGACAACGCCGCAGCAGATGCGGTCCTTACTTGCGCAGTTGTAGCACTTGATCTCTTTGCCCACCGCGCAGGGCGTCTTGAGTCCGAGGCGGCGCGTATTCAGCGGAGCCGCGACGTTGCGCGCGCGGAACACCGCGCTCTCGTAATCCTCGGCTATCTTATTCACTCCAACCACAAACACCACCCGCTCGTGATTATACAGCGTTGCCGCAACGCGGTTGCCGGAGCCGTCGATATTCACGATCTCTCCCGTCTCCGCGATGGCGTTGGCGGAGGAGAGGTAAACCTCGGCACCTGCCGCCGCCGTGCGCGTCTCCAGATCGTTCGTGCGCCAGTGCCAGTAGACCGTGTTGTTCTGCTTGAGACTGTCATACAGCCCCATCTGCTCGATGGTCATGCTGCCGCCGATGCCGACGGTCTTGCCGCGGATGCTGCCCGCGAGGTAGTCCGCCGCTTCCTTCGCCGTGTCAAAATAGCGCACTGCAAACCCAGCGCGCGTGAGGGAATCCATCGTCCGCTGAACGTTCATGTTTCTGCTCCTTTGTCTAGCGTGATCCTGAATATTATATCACGCGCGATGCGGGACTTGCGTTAATTGTTGACGCAGACCGCGTGGGAATTATAATAGAGGGGAAACAGATCAACAGTAGAGGAGAAGAGAACGTATGATGACGATCTATACCGAAAACGCCCCGGCGGCGATTGGCCCATATTCGCAGGCGATGGTGAGCGGCGGCTTTGTGTTTACCTCCGGACAGATCCCGGTCGATCCCAGAAGCGGCGAAATCGCGGGCGCGGATGTCACCGCCCAAGCCGAGCAGGTGATGAAAAACCTGAGTGCGGTGCTGGAAGCCGCCGGCAGCGACCTAAGCCGCGTGGTGAAGGCGACGTGCTTCCTCGCGAGCATGGACGACTTTGCGGCGTTCAACGCGGTCTACGGCAAGTACATGACGGGGAAACCCGCGCGTTCCTGCGTCGCGGTGAAGACGCTGCCGAAGAACGTGCTCTGCGAAGTGGAGTGCATCGCGGAAGTGTAAGGTAAAATCAAATACGGCGATTCATTCGCCGGATTTGCAGAGAAAGCCGCCAAGGGCGGCTTTCTTTCACGCAGATGAAAAAACCAACGGCAACGCGCAAGCGTTGCCGTTGGGCGAAGCAGGGTCGTACCACCCCGCTTTTTTGCTGCCGAAAATTTTCGCGTGAAGAAGCTTTTACTTTCGTTTCTGTTTAAACCGATATAAGGAAGAAGGAACACTCCTTTGGCAAAAGCCAAAATACGATTGAAAGCAAAGACGAAGAAAAAATTCCGCGCGCATTCGCGGCAGGAGGGCATGCCCTCTAACTTGTTATTATCATATATTTTCTTTCGTGAAGCAAGAAAAATACCGCGCAAAATCTTCTATTTTCGCGCTGCTTCTTCGTTTTTTCGCTCTTTTTGCTGCCGACTGTCCGGACGGGGTATCGGGCAGTCGGAAACTCGAAAAATAATTCTGTACTTTAGCGCGATGAAGTGGTAAAATGCGTAAGACACATCGGAGAAGCGGGAGCGAACGCACGCCGATGCGAGCCTACGAAAAATCAAGGGTAAGGAAGTGCCAACATGGGTTTACCGAAAAATAAACAGACCGACGCGCTCTTTTCCTCCGTGCTGAAGCTGGAGAACGTGGAGGAGTGCTATCGATATTTTGAGGATCTCTGCACGATTCAGGAGATTCGCGATCTCGGTCAGCGGCTGGAGATCGCCAAGGCGCTGGACGCGGGGGACACCTACCAGAGCGCGATTGAGAAGACGGGCGTGAGCACCGCGACGATCGGGCGCGTGAAGCGCTGCCTCAACTACG
>JBDKRF010000168.1:0-4506 GCA_039683525.1 Clostridiaceae bacterium | reverse complement strand
TGAATGATGTCTCTGTCACAGCTCTTGGCAAAACATGGCTATTCGTGCTTGCAGCAGCGCTTTCCGCGGCAAGCGATACCGCAGTCGGCGCTACGCTGAGCGTCAACGTACTCTCGCGCACCATCCTGACGCAGCTGGATCAAGGCGCACAGCTAACCGCGACAAACGGAAATGTGCTCGTGCAGGCAATGGGCGACAACTGGGCGCTCGTGCTTACACTCGCGGCGAGCGGCGCGGGTTCCAACGCACTCAACGGTACCATCCCGGTATTTGTCGCACTGGACACGGTGCGTAGCGAGGCGGGCTACGGCTCGTCCCTCAATGCGGGCGGATCGGTCGGCGTCATCGCCAATCTCAACAATCACTCCTATCTCGTGGCGGGCGGGCTCTCGGTTGCGGGCAATAACGCGATCGGCGCAACGATCGCGACGATGGTCTACCTGAGCACCGTGGAGTCCATCATCAACAGGACCTGCGTGATTCTCTCCGGCGGTGCGGGAACCGGGCTTGCCGTACCGAATCGCGCGGACAAGCGGCGCGGCGTGATCATCAGCGCGACGGCTTTTGAGGACGTGCTCGCGGTTGCGGTTTCGGCGGCGATCTCCGGCTCCGTTGCGGTAAACGGCGTGATCAACACGGTCATCCTGCGAAACGTCGTGCATGCGCTCGTTTTGCCGCAGGCAAACGTCACAGCAAACGGCACGCAGGCATATACGGTTTCGGAAAACGGCTCAAGCGAGACGCTCTCTAGCGGAGACGTGCTCGTGGAAGGCGAGGACGACGCACGAATCATCAACCTCGCGGGCTCGCTGTCCGCGAGTGGAAACGTAGGCTTCGGGGCAACCATTGTAGCGCTGGTGTTCGACAAGACGGTGACGGCGTCCGTCGCCTCCGATTCGCGCATCACCGCCAAGGGCAGCATCCGCGTGCGGGCTTACACCAAGGATCAGCTCTTCCTGCTTGCCATCGCGTTCGGCGCGGCGGGTACGGCGGGCATCGCTGGCGGCGCAAACGCGCTGGTGTTCCAAAACGCGGTGACGGCGGAGCTTGGCGGAACGGCGACGGCAGGGTTGGACGTGATCGTTTCTGCGGGTGCGGATTCGCTTCTGGTCAACGCAGCGTTTGCGGTTGGCGGCGGCGGCACCGCAGGCGTAACAGCCATCGCGCTGATTACGTATTTCTATCAGCAAACCAACGCGCGCATTTTAACCGGCGCGCGCGTCACCGCAACGGCGGGAGATATCGAGGTTCACGCAACGTCGAGCGAAATCGTCACGGCGGATGCGGCGGGTGTCGCAATCGGCGGTACGGCGGGCGTCGGCGGCACGCTGGACATCATCGTGACGAAGGTCGTCACAAAAGCGTATACGGAATCCTACGCCACGCTGCGCGCGGGCGGGGATGTTTCGATTCTTGCGAGCGACAGCTTCAACCTCATCGCGGTGGTGATCACCATCGGCGCCGCGGGTGTTGCGGGCGTCGGCGTTTCGGCTCTTGTCAGCGTGAGCTTTAATACAATCGAGGCGTCAATCGGCGCGGGGAGCAGGGTTACCGCTTCCGGCGCAGTTATCGTGTCTGCAAGCTCCAATCGCGATGTGCTGTCGTTTGTTACCTCGGTTGGCGGCGGTGGTGCGGCGGGCGTCGGCGTTTCGCTCTCGATCATCGTGACGGGCAACAAGCTCAGCCAGGACGCGCACGACAACCTCTACGCCGAGCAGGTACAGGAACAATTCGAGCACAACGGCAAGGTCTACTATGTCTATCTCGACAAGGACGGCAATCGCCTCTACGAGCTGCGCGAAAGCGGCAGCAAAGCGCTTTACCGCCTGAGCGGAGACACGCTCTCGAGCACCAGCTACAGCGACACCAAGACGCCGGTCATGGTGGACTCCAACGCGATGGACCCGCAGGAGCAGACGCAGGGCGTATTTGATCTCGTGGATTCCCGCGCGGGCGAAAGCCAACCGGAGGACAGCCTGACCGATCTGTTGGCAGGCGATGGTCAAAACGCGTCTTCTCTCGATCCCGGCAGCAGCGGATACGGCCAGAGCGAAGACGGCGACGAGAGCGCCATGAATGACGACACCTACGACGATACGGTAGACGGCAGCAAGCTGCACTCTTCCCGCATCGGCGATTTGAGCGACTCCACTTCCGCCGTGATCCGCGCGGGCGCGGTCGTAACGGCGCAGGGCGGAGATCTCTCCGTTCTCTCGGGCGACTCCGTCAATGCAAACATGATCGCGGGCTCCTTCGGCGTCGGCGGTTATGCGGGCGTCGGCGTCGGTATTGCGGTTTCCGTACTCTTTAGCAACGTCAACGCGCTGGTGGAAGCGGGCGCGGTTCTCAGCGCACCGAATGGCGGCGTGATCGTTCGCGCGGCTTCCGGTGCAACCTCTCAGGATATCGAAAACATCAACGACGACACGAAGAGCGTCAACGACTCGGTTCTGGAGAAGATCAGCCCCTCTGACAAATCCACCATCCGGCTCATCGCGGTGACCGGCGGCGGCGGCCTTGTCGGCGTCGGTGTCACGCTGGCTGCGCTTCTGGTATTTTCGGAAGTGAACGCCATCCTCGCGGGTGATGTTTCCTTGGCAAAGAGCGTGCTCGTGCGTTCGGATATCAACTTTGGCGAGGCGATCACGGTCACACTCGCCATCAGCGGCGGGTTTGTCGGCGTCAGCGTCTCGGGCGGCATCACGTTCTTTAGCGCGAAGGTGCAGAGCGCGATCGCTGGTTCGGCACGGCTTTCCGATATTTCGCAAAGCATCACGGTTTCGACCGTCGGCAACACCAACGCCATCTCCGCAGCCTCCTCCATCGGCGGCGGCGCGGTGGCGGTCAACGCGGGCATGGCGCTTGTGCTGAACTTCACCCGTGTGGATACCTACATCGGTCAGGGCGTCAACATCTCTGCATCCGGTGCAGCTGTCCGTGTGGAAACGCAGTATACGGCAAACGCAAAGGCGTTTACCATCGCGGTCTCGGTGGGCGGCGTCGCTGTTGGAGCAACGCTCGCGGTGGTGGTCAACCTGCTGGATGCAAACACCTATCTTGGCATTACGCCAAGCGGCACGACGGAGCCGGGTTCCTACGCGGCGCAAAAAGGCTCTATCCTCGCGGGCAGCGTCACCGTCAACGGCATGGTGACCAACGCAACTACGGTGCTCGGCGTCGGCGTTGCGGGCGGCTCTGTCGCGGTGAACGGTATTGTCGCGCTCGGCTTCAACTGGGCAACCAACCGCGCGGCAATCTGGCGCGCGAATGTGGAGGCATCCACGATCTCCGTCACGGCGATATTGACGGGCGATACGACGGTGATCACCACATCGCTCGCGATTGGCAGCGTCGCGGTCGGCGCAACGATCGCGCTCGCGCAGATCTCCACGCAGAACATCGCGGCAGTCGACCTCACGGGTGTTACGGTCCATGCGGGAACGCTTAATATCTCTGCGGGAACCTCTTCTTCGCCGACGCGCTCGCAGGCGCTGGTGACCATGGTGACCGGCACGGCGGGAACAGCCGCAATTGCGCTCAACATCGCGGTTGCGATCAACGCGGCAACCAACACAGCCGCGCTCTACGGCGATCAGACAGGCACACTAGCCGGCAATCATTTGAACATCTCCGCGGACGGCGTCACGCGGGCCTATGCGATCATCGCAAACGTCAGCGTCGCAGGCCTCGCGGTGAATATCTCGTTTGCACTGGCAACGCTTTCAAGCACGCAAAATGCGCTGGTACAGAGCACATCCGCAATCACGCTGACGGGGAACATGATGATTGTCTCCCACCAGAACACGGCGCAGCAGACGTACTCTAGCTTCCTACTGCAGATTA
This sequence comes from Clostridiaceae bacterium, assembly GCA_039683525.1. Classification (GTDB taxonomy): domain Bacteria; phylum Bacillota; class Clostridia; order Christensenellales; family CAG-138; genus UBA7703. The sequence goes on along the minus strand of JBDKRF010000168.1, from coordinate 663 downwards.
CCGACCGCCTGACCGACACGATCAGCGGACGGTTTACGACCATGGCGCAGGCGTATATCTTCTCCGCATCCGCGGGCGTTGTCTCGCTGCAGGCCAACACGGTCGTCGCAACAGCGAACGCAACGGGTCGCGCGAAGGTCACCGCCGCAAATCTTGCGGTGCTCGGCGCGCTGGGCGTCTACAGTTACGGCGCATCCACGGCGGGCGCAAAGGTGGATAACATCACGTTTGCTTACGCCGCGGCAGGACTCATGGTAGGTTACGCTTACGCAGCCGGTACATTTGAGGCGATTTTGATCAGTACGGGCACGGTAAGTGCCGGAAGCGTTACGGTTTACAACAGCTTTACTTCGGATGCGACAAGCGATCTGACCCCGGCTGCGGGCGGTTTGCAGGCGGGTGCGTATGACCTCGGCGTCAACATCAGCCTCGCGGAGTCAAAGACGATCGCCAAGGCTTATCTCACCGGCGGCGTGGTCAAGAGCACCGGAGCCGTGGTGGTGAGCTCCCGCGGGATCGCGACTGCCAACGCCGTCGTGCGCGGAGCCGCGATCTCCATCACCGGCGTCAAGGTTGCGCTCAACGAATCGTATGCGTCTGTCTCCGCCACGCAGGATTCCTACATCTCCAATGTTTCGCTGGAGGCGGGCAGCGTCGGCGTCA
>JBDKRF010000167.1:0-8216 GCA_039683525.1 Clostridiaceae bacterium | reverse complement strand
CGTCCGTTTCATTCAATGCGAGAGGCCCTAACACGCGGAAGGTGACGCCGTCTGCAACGGGCACCGTATCACCCGCCTTGAGCGCTGCATGCGGCAGGCTGAGCTTCTCCGCGCGTTTGACGATCTTTCCGATGTCGTTTTTATCCGCCTCGGAGAAGAACGGGGAATAGACCTTTGGGATATCGTAGTTCGCGCTCAGTGCGTCAAGTCCGCCGAGATGATCGCTGTGGCTGTGCGTAACGAATACCGCGTTGATGCTCGTTACCCCCAGCGCGTTGAGACCCCCGATGAGCTGTGGCGCGGATTCCGCAGAGCCGGTGTCGATGAGCACGGTTGTGTCGCCAAAGCGAAGGATCGCCGCGTCCGCCTTGCCGACGTTGACAAATAAAACCGCGAACGAATCGGTTGTGGGCAGGGATTCCATCAGTTTGGCGGTGACGTCGAGCACGCGATCCGGCGGGATGGTTTCGACCGTCTCCGGTGTGGCGCATAGAGAAGCGTTGTCCTGGTCAAGCAATGCGCCACTCTCTTGTGATCCGGACACACTGGAACACGCGGTGAGCATCGCGAGGCACAGAACTATGATGAGTACGCGCGGCAAAACGCGCGAGAAGGTTAAGAATTTTTGATGTTTCATGGTTTGATTATAGGGGAAATTCACACACGGATGCAAACGGTAAACAACCGTTTGCGTGGCACGCATGAAACCCGCGTGTGAACTTTGCGCAACACCCCTCGTAAAAAAGAACGCGATCTTGCGATTTTTCCGCGCACTTGCGATGGAATCTATGCTATACTCGTGCATGAATTGCGGCGATCTTTCGCCGTGCGGAGGGACAAGACATGCGCTATAACTTCATGAACGATTATAACGAGTGCGCACACGAGCGTATTTTGGAGGCGATCGCCCGCGCAAACCGCGAGCAGGACGATTCTTACGGGCTGGATGCCCGCTGCGCAAACGCGCGCGCGCTGATTCAAGCGCGGCTGGGCGGTGCGGAGAGCGACGTGCATTTTCTCGTCGGCGGCACGCAGGCGAACCTCACGATCATCGCCGCGAGTATCAAGCCGTATCAGGGCGTAATCTGCGCCAATAGCGGACACATCAATGTGCACGAAACGGGCGCAATCGAGGCCACGGGACACAAGGTGCTGCCGCTGCCGACGGACAACGGGAAGATCACGGCGGAGCAGATCGCAGCGCGCGTCGCCGCGCATTATGCGGACTCGACTGCGGAGCACATGGTGCAGCCCGGCATGGTCTATTTGTCGCAGCCGACCGAGGTCGGAACGGTTTACACAAAGAGTGAGCTGCGCGCAATCTCGCGCGTGTGCCTGCTGTACGGCATGCCGCTCTACGTGGACGGCGCGCGGTTGGGCAACTCGTTTGCAGCAGCGGGCGCGGATGTGTTCCTGCCGGAACTTGCGCAGTATACGAGCGCGTTTTCCATCGGCGGCACCAAGATGGGCGCGCTGTTCGGCGAAGCGCTTGTGATCAACGAGCCGCTGCTGAAGAAGGACTTTCGCTACCACATCAAACAGCGCGGCGGCATGCTCGCCAAAGGCCGGCTGTTGGGGATTCAGTTTGAGACGCTGTTCACGAACGGGCTCTACGACGAGATCGGACGGCACGCGGTGAAAGAAGCTCAACGGATCGCCGATGGCGTTCAGGAGAAGGGATATGCGCTGTTTGTCGATTCCCCGACCAACCAGGTATTTCCGATTCTGCCGCGGGAGCTTTTAAAAACGCTGTTGTACGATTTCGGCTATGCGTTTTGGCAGATATTCGACGCGGAGAACGACGTTGTTCGCTTCTGCACCTCGTGGGCAACCCCGCCGGAGATGGTAGACGCGCTGCTGGAGAGTATTCCGGCAAAACGATAACTCGAAAAGCGATACGCAAACAAAAGAGGCCTTCCGGCCTCTTTTTTATGTTGCGGGATTCAGTTGTTGCTGGATTCGCTTCCCAAAGATACGCCAGGCCAGTAGCGAGAGAACGATGAGGCCGACAACTAGCTTGATCGCGATGCTGATCGGGCGGTAGTCTGCCCAATTAGCACGCAGGATTGCGTCCGTTGCCGAGAGCAACAGCGCGCCAACCGTCAGTAGGATGATGTTTCGCTTGGTTAAAAACTTTCGCAGGCTTAGATTCGGGAAGAGTAATTTAAAGACGAGCGCAAACAACCCGAAGAGCAGAAGCGCGTTGAGCAAGACCCCGATAATAATCTGCAACACCGGGCTCAGCGCGGTGAAGAGCAGCGAGAAGAACCCAATCAGCACCTTGCCGATTGCCCAGAACGGCAGCAGAACGACCCCGCGCACCGCAGACGGCTGGGCGAAGAAGAGTCTGCGCAGTTTGTCCCGCAGGTGTTCTTTCTGCGCGGGTTCCGCACTGACGGACTTGGCAACCGCTCGCTCATCCTCTTCAGCGGCGGCAATCACCACCTGCGCGGCTTGTGGCGTGCCGGTAAAGAGCTCATCCGGCGAATCCACTAAGCCGCTGATTGCAATGGCAGCCGCGGCGAATAGACCCGCTGCGGTTGCGGCGGCCTTTTTGCCGAACTTTTTAAGCTGTTGCGATGTGATCTTCATACTGCGAGTATATCCTTTTCACACACAAACAGCAACAAATCCATATATTCGAAGCATTCGATCGTTTTTCACACCCACATAAAAAAGCACCCCGCAAATACATGCGAGGTGCTGATTTGTCCTTGTTTGTTCGGGCAAAAGAGATTATCTCTTGCTGAACTGGGGTGCTCTGCGGGCTGCGTGCAGACCGTACTTTTTACGCTCTTTCATGCGCGGGTCGCGCGTGAGGTAGCCGGCCTTCTTGAGGGCGGGGCGAAGAGCGGGTTCCGAAACGAGCAGCGCGCGGGCGATGCCGTGACGGATTGCGCCAGCCTGACCCGTGTAACCGCCGCCATAGACGTTGACGAAAACGTCAAACTTCGAAAGCGTATCGGTGAGGGTAAGCGGGGCGCGGACGATCATCTTCAGCGTTTCCATGCCGAAGTAGTTGTCCAGTTCGCGCTTGTTGATCGTGATGCTGCCGCTGCCGGGGAGCAAACGAACGCGGGCAATGGACTTTTTCCGTCTGCCGGTACCAAGATATTGCGTACTTGCCATGTTCTTGTTCTCCTCTCGTTACTTCAGCTTCAGCGGTTGGGGCATCTGCGCGGCGTTCTTGTGCTCCGGACCCGCATAAATGCGAACCTTTTTGAGCATCTTGTCGCCGAGAGGGCCTTTCGGCATCATGCGACGGATCGCCTCATAGACGGCGAACTCCGGTTTGGTTGCCATCAACGTGCGATAGCTGACCTCGCGGATGCCGCCCGGATAACCGGTGTGGTGGATGTGCTTTTTCTGATCCAGCTTTTTGCCGGTCAGACGCACTTTGCCCGCATTCACGATAATCACGTGATCGCCGGTGTCGACGTGCGGGGTGTATATGGGCTTATGCTTCCCTCTGAGGATCGCTGCTACCTGGGAAGAAAGACGGCCTAAGACCATGTCTTGTGCATCCACAACGTACCAGCTGCGCTCGACGGTTTCGCCCTTTGCCATATAGGATTTCATGGCGATTCCTCCATCATATCATATCGATTGAATTCTGTTGTGTTCTTGAGTACAGACTGCCGGGGCTGTGGCGACTGAATCCCAATGGCACACCGAATAGTTTAACAAACGCTCTGGATGGTGTCAACCCCGAAAATGAAGAAAAGAGCTGTATTCTGCGTTTAATTGCCGGATATCCGATTGTTTTTTTTGCGCGCGCATCAAACGCCGTCATAAGCGGCGCAAACGCGCTCCGCCCAGCGGGAAAGGGAGTAGGTTTGCGCTACGCGATCAGCTGTCTGTACCAGCGAAATCCGGTGCTGCGGAGTATCCGTTTCGTGGATGACGCGCGAAATTGCCCCCGAAAGTGAGATGGAATCCTGCGGCGGGAAGAAGGCTTCCTGCGGCAGGGCGAGGTCCTTTTGCGCATCGATCGCGCTTGCGAGCACCGGTGTGCGGCAATAAGCCGCCTCGACCAGAGCATAGCAAAAGCCTTCCTGACGGCTCGGGGAGAGGAACACGTCCGCCATGCGATAGTATGAGCCGACATCCTCCCGCGGGGGCAGGAGCAGAATCCAGTCGGGCAGTTCACTCACGCCCAGCTGGGATAAAATGCGTGCGCGCACAAGTTCCAGATTGGACGAGAGCGCAACTGCGAGTACGACGGGGGAGCCGTCCTGTTCGCGCAGGAGGCGGACGGCCTCCACCGCGAGATCTACGCCCTTGACTTCGAAATTATACCCGAACATGAGCGCGAGGAATGTGCCTTCCGGCAAACGAAGCGAAGCGCGCACCGCATCATCATAGTGATCCAGCCGCTCAAACGCGATCGCGTTTTCGGCGACGCTGACGCGCGCTTTCGGTACGCCGTCCGAAATCAGGTGCGCGGCCACCGACCCGCTACAGCAGACAAAGCGGGAGACGGAGCGAAAATACAGCATGTGCGGAATCCGCTTGAAGGGGTTCTTTGGCAACTCGATGTGGTTATGCAGGTGCAGCACGGTCTTAACCCGGTGTCCGCAGGTTTGAATCGCGAGCCATGCTGCTAGCTTCTCCGAAAAATGGATAAAGTGCTCGTGCAGAATGCTTGCGTTTGTCTCAACTAGATAGCGGCGCACCTGCCGATAATAGGACAGGAAACCGCCCGCTTCTAAAAAATGCACTTCGTGCGATTGCGAAAAGTCCTTCGTCCAGACTCGCTCACGCGCGCGGGGCGGCAGCACATAGGCTACGCTGCCACCGCGTTCCACGACTAACGTCTCTAGCGCGCAAAGCGACGCGATGAAGTTGCCCGCGTACGGCGCGCCGTAGTCGGTCAGGTGCAGGACGGTTTGTTTTTGATTGGAGTGTGTCAACTGTCTCTCCTCAAATGTTTTTCAGAATAGTGAGAAGCTCATCAAACGAACACACCACGCGCTCGACCGCCGGATGGTGATAAAACACGCAAAATCCTTCTGTTCCGTCGAACGGAGCAGGAATTTCCGACCAGAGAAGGATACGTTTGTTGCCATAGGTGCCGAGCGCTATGCCGAGCTCTGCGTGTGTTCCAAACCGGCCGGGCAGCAGCAGCACGACGAGCTCCGCTTCCAGAACCCCGCGCAACTCTGAGGCCGCGACATGCCGCTTGAACTCCGAGTCAGCCTTGGAGACGTCGCCATGCGTGGTCCAGTCGTAGGTGCGCGTGTGTCCGCTTGCTGTCAGCGCGGCGGCAGTCTGATTCACTTTTTCGGCGTTGGATACGCCACTTGCTACGTAAAATTTCATCCCGGTGATAAAACCTCGTCGTCATCCTCTTCGCAGGCGCACTTGCCTGCTACCGCACCTTTGGAGAGATCCGCCGCGCGAAGGCCGGGGCCGGGATCGCCGATGAGCCAGTGCTTGCGGCAGAGGCCGATGTACTTATCGCTCGCGCCGAGCACGACCTGCTCGCCATCCTTTGTGATGCCGCCTTTGCCGTCAAGACGGGCGTTGTTGGTCGCCTTCTTGCCGCACCAGCAGATGGTCTTGACTTCCTCAATCGTGTCCGCACGGGCCAGCAGCCGCGCACTGCCGGGGAAGAACTCCCCGCGAAAGTCTGTCTTGAGACCGTAGCAGATGATCGGCACATCGTAGTCGTCCACGATGGGCAGAAGCATATCCACCTGATCTACGGAGAGGAACTGCGCCTCGTCAATGATCAGGCAATCGTATTCACCCGCGCGGACTTTGCCCCAATCGATCTGATCAAAGAGGATGCAGTCTGCCTCCAGACCGCTGCGCGAGCGGATGGTATACGTGCCGTCCCGCGTATCCACGCCCGGCTTGATGAGCAGCGCCTTTTTGCATCGCTCCTGATAGTTATACCAAACCATGATGGCGTTTGCGGTCTTGCTCGAACCCATCGCGCCATAGCGGAAATAAAGTTTTGCCATAAGCCCTCCTAAAGGAAAGGTAGTTTTTTGATTGATTCATTGCGTAAAAATTGCTCTCCGGAAAGAGAGAAGGCGCCGCGGCGAATGCGCTTCGACGCGGCGCCTGATCATGCATGGTGCCGAATGCGGGTCGTGATTACCTGCGGCCTTTGTCGTAGGGGATGCCCTCAGCCTTTGGCGCGCGTGACTTCTTACTCGTAAGGATCAGGACGATCATCGTCACGATGTATGGGAGCATCAGGTAGATGTACTCGCTGGCCTTGATGTTGTCAAACTTCGGCAGAAACGGAATGCTACCGCTGTAGGAGCCGAGGATTTTAAACAGCGCGAAGAACAGCGAAGCACCGAGGATATTCAGCGGTTTCCAGTTACCAAAGATCATAACGGCGAGGGCGAGGAAGCCGTAGCCCGCAACCGTGGACTGAAACGCGCTGCCGGCGGCAAGCGTATAGGCAAGGCCGCCGATGCCGCCGAGTACGCCGGAGATGAACACACCGGCATAGCGCATGCGGTAGACATTGACGCCGACGGAGTCTGCGGCTTGCGGATGTTCGCCGCAGGCACGAAGACGCAGGCCAAAGCGCGTTTTATAGAGCAACACCGTCGCGATGATGAAGAGAAAGACGGCCCAGATCGTCGTCTGGTAAAAGCTCTTGAACAGAAACGCCTGGAAGAAGTTGTCCTTGGCTACGATGCCAAGCGTTTCCTGCGTGATGCGCGACCAGGTGGGGATCAGAATCGTGGTTTGACCCTGACCCTGAATGGCCCACGTGAGCACGATGGCAAACGCCGGGGCAAACATGTTCAGCGCGGTACCGCCGATGGTTTGATCTGCCTTGAGGTTGACCGAGGCGAACGCGAGCAGCAGCGCAAAGACCGCGCCGGTTCCCGCGGCGACCAGAATCGAAAAGAACATCGCCCATTGGGGATGCGCGGGGCCAAAGCCGCTGGAGTCCATCACGCGCAGGAACAGGCAGGAGCACAGCGCGCCGATGATCATAATGCCTTCGAGCGCGATGTTGACCACGCCGCTGCGTTCGGAGAACATGCCGCCCAACGCCACCAGCAGCAGCGGAATCATAAACAGAATGGTTGCGCTGAGAATATCCGCTAAGATACTCATGATTTGCTCACCTCGTCCTTCACTTCGATTTCAGCGGGTACGACTTTTTTTGTTTCAGCGACGTGCGCGGCAGTCTCCGCCTCATCCTCGCGCCGCTGCTTACCGCGCGCCAGTAGTTCACGCGTTAAGAGCGCAAAAGCCGCAAGGTAGATGATGACGGAGATGATGATGTCGATGATCTCCTTGACAAAATCGGGTTGCATCGCGTCCCCGCCCACCTGAATGTAGGAGACAAAGAACGCGGAGAAGATCGTACCGATCGGGTTGGAGGTCGCCAGCAGCGCAACGGGGATACCGTTGAAGCCCGCCGCCAGAAGCTGCTTGAGCAGCGTGTATTGACCCGTTCCGGCGAGGAAGTAGAGTCCGCCGCCAACACCGGCAAACGCGCCCGCGATCACCATCGAGAGCACGATGTTTCGCTTGGCGTTGATGCCGGCATAAATACTCGCGTTGCGGTTGTATCCGCAGGCTTTGAGCTCGTAACCAAACGTGGTTTTGCTCAGGATGATCCACGCAACAATCGCAAAGAGAATCGCAATGAAGATGCTGATGTTCATGTAATTGCTCTTCATGAGCACATCCAGACCCATGCGCGGAATCAGCGCGTTGGGGTTTGCCTGGGCGAGGTTTGCGGTACGGTCCATCTGTGCGCCGCCCCAATACTTGGCAAGCATCATAGGCAGGTTGTTGATGGTCAGGTTGACCGTGAACATCGCAATCCAGTTGAACATGATCGAGGTGATGACTTCGTTGACGTTGAAGTGCGCCTTGAACAGTCCCGGGAAGATGCCCCAGATCGCGCCGCCAATCATCGCGAGCAGAAGGCAGACATACCAGGGTTGCTGAAACTGAATCGCTCCGATGAGAGCTGCCGCCGCGCCGACGGTATATTGACCGGTTGCGCCGATGTTGAAGAGTCCCGTCTTGAACGCGAACCCGACGGAAAGTCCCGTCATGATCAGCGGAGCTGCTTGATAGAGCACCTTTGCGAATTTATCGCTGGAGCGGAAGCCCGTGGTGATCAGGCTGATGAATGCGCCGCCCGCTGCTTTCGCGTTGAGCACATACAACAGGATCAGACCTACGATCAGGCCGACGCCGATGGAGACCAGCGAGGCGAGGTT
>JBDKRF010000166.1:0-5943 GCA_039683525.1 Clostridiaceae bacterium | reverse complement strand
AGCGTGTTACAATACTCATGATAGCACGACTGAGGTTGAGAGCATGAAAAAGATTGTTAAGCGCAGGAGAACTTTTCGCATAAATAACCCGCTTGCGTTTGGTATTCTGTGCGCGATGATCCTCGTTTTGCTCGCGGGAATTACCTATGCGCTGGTCGCTGGGGTCGTCTCGCCCGCTATTGTGAACTATCAGGTTGCGCATGCAACACCGACCCCCGCGCCGACAGTTGCGCCGGTCACCGCCACGCCTTCGCCAACGGTTGACCCGATGCAGCCGACACCGACGCCTACGCTTGAGCCGGGCTCCACACCCACGCCGACCATCGCACCTCCGAAAGCGTTGGACGGCCGCATCATCGGCATCGATCCCGCGCGCGGCTACAGCTCCAAGATTCAGGGTACCTCCACGAAAGTTTATGCAAACCGCTTGAATTTCACCGTGGCAACCCTCGTGAAAGAAAAGCTGGAGGCAGAAGGCGCTACGGTCGTGTTCACGCTTTCGAGTGTGAAGGATGATAAGACGGCGGCTGAGCGCGTCAAGATATTAAACGACGGAAATGTCGAGATTGCCATTCGCATCGAGTGCAACTCGGTCAAGTCTTCCGATACGCGCGGCGCTATGGCCTGGGTACCGGAAAAGCACGACAAGAAGTCGGACTGCGACAAGCTCGCTAAAGCTGTGCTGGATGCATACATAGATGCAACCGGTTTGCCGCTGAGAGTCGTGAAGGATCAGTCGATCATCGACAAGACCGACGAAACCTTCCTCAATGATACCAAAGCACCGGTCTTCACGCTGTTCCTCGGCCATATCAGCAATTCCGAGGAGGATAAGAAGATCAACGACGAAGAGTTCCAAAAGACGATGGCGCAGGCAATTGTCAACGGTATTATGAAATACCTTGGCATCAATCAATAAAGGGATAACCATACAGAACCGCCAAACCTGGCGGTTCTTTTTCTGCAAGAAGCTCGATGCAACACGCGAAATTCCATTCAATACCGCCTGCGAAGTCAGCGCGCAGGCAGCGTTCTCAATCGAATGGACGCTACTGAAAATATTGCATAATTCATAAAAATGAAGTAGAACAATCTGTACTTTTGCAGGTTCGTACCTTATACTAAAAAAGGCTGATGAATTTCTTCATCCGGCTTTTTCTTTGATATTGATCAAAAATATCCTATCAAACGATCTAATCACGTGATACAGTCATTCAAATTTAGGAAATGATTCGGTAATTTTGGCGCGCAGTTGCGCCAGCTAATGATAAGGCAGGTGTATGGTATTGAGGAATACGTTTCGAGGCGGTGTTCATCCACTTCACCAAATTGGCGAAGGAAAACCGCTGACACAGGCATGCCCCATCCGCACGGTCCTGGCGGATGTCGTCGTCATCCCCGTCGGCATGCATCTCGGCGCGCCCAGCGCACCCTGCGTGGCAAAGGGGCAGCACGTTCGCATGGGAGAAGTCATCGCGACTCCCGTCGGCGGCTTCGGCCTTCCGGTTCACGCGAGTGTCTCGGGAGAGGTGCTCTTTGTGGATGAGCGGCAGATGCTCAAGGCGAAGCCGGAGATCTGTATCGGCATTCAAAACGACCATGCGGACGAATGGGTCGAGCTGCATCCGCGTCACGCGGAGAGCGCAAGCCCAGCGGATATCATCGCCGCCGTTAAGAACGCAGGCATCTGCGGCATGGGCGGAGCTGCGTTTCCCACGCATATCAAGCTGACGATTCCGGAAGGCAAAAAGGCGGATGTCATCATCCTCAACGGCGCGGAGTGCGAGCCATACCTGACGGCGGATCACCGCATGATGCTAGAGCAAAGTGCGCGCATCGTCGCCGGAGTCAAGCTCATTCTTCGCGCGACGGATGTCTCCCGCGCCGTGATTGCGATTGAATCCAACAAACCGGATGCGATTGCAAGAATGCAGAAAGCGATCGCCGGAGAGACGCAAATCTCCGTTTTGCCGCTGAAGACGAAGTATCCGCAAGGCTCGGAAAAGCAACTGATCCACGTCGTGACCGGGCGTGAAGTCCCGCGCGGGAAGCTCCCGCTGGACGCAGGCGTACTGGTCTTCAACGTCAGCACCGCCGCCGCGATCCATGACGCTGTTGTGCTTGGCAAGCCGCTGATCGAGCGCGTCACCTCCATCACCGGCGGGGTCAAGGAACCGGGCAACCTGCTCCTGCGCGTCGGCACACGTTACGAGGACGCGATCAACGCCTGCGGTGGATTGGTCGAAGACGCGCGGAAGGTATTCGCAGGCGGCCCTATGACGGGGCTTTGCGCGGCGGATCTGGACTCGACGATCACAAAGGCGACCAACGGCATCGTCGTGCTGGATGAACAGCAGGCCAAAGCCGTTGCGGAGAGCGCTTGCATCCGCTGCGCACGCTGCGTCCATGTTTGCCCAATCGGGCTGCATCCCTATCTCATTCGGGCGGATCTTGATAAATTTGACACGGACAGCGCCAAGCAGCACGGCTTGATGGACTGCGTTCTCTGCGGTGCCTGTTCCTATATCTGCCCCGCGCGGCGGTATCTCTCCTCCAGTTTTAAAGCTGCGAGAGAAGACCTGGCCGCAAAGGCGAGGAGGTAACGCAATATGGAAACGAAGAAACGATTTGCCGTCTCGGCGGCTCCGCACATCTTCTCAAAAGACACCACCGCCGTGCTGATGATGGACGTCATCGCGGCGCTGATGCCGGTGGTTGCTGCGAGTGTCTGGCTCTTTGGCTGGAACGCAGCCCGCGTGATCATCATTTGCGTGGTGAGCTGCGTCGGGTTTGAATTCCTCAGCGAGGTCATCTTCCGCCGCCCGATTACCGTCAACGACCTCTCCGCCGTGGTAACGGGTATCATCCTTGCGATGAACATGCCGTCTACCGCGCCGTGGTGGATGCTCGTTGTCGGCAGTGCGGTCGCGATTTTGCTCGTCAAGCAGCTCTTTGGCGGCATTGGGGATAACTTCGTCAACCCCGCAATCACCGCGCGCGCGGTGCTGCTTGCCAGCTGGCCTGCGCTCATGAGTGCGAATGCCTACGTGACCCCGTTTGACGCGGTCTCGAGCGCGACGCCGCTCTCCATCTTCCAGCAACTGGCGGATGCCGCGGTGAACCCGACCGCCAGCGCAACGATCAACGGACTCGTGCCGCCCTCGACGCTGGATCTGTTCATCGGCCGTATCCCGGGTTGTATCGGCGAAGTGAGTAAGATTGCGATTCTGTTGGGGCTTGCGTATCTGCTGATTCGTAAGACGATTACATGGCATATTCCTGTAACCATGATCGCGTCCTTCATGCTCTTTACATGGGCCTTTGGCGGCGACCCGCTGCAGGGCGTATTGATCGGCAGCGTGCTCTTTGGTGCGGTATTCATGGCGACGGACTACGTCACTTGCCCGATGACGCACACAGGCCAAATGATTTTCGCGGGTGGTGCGGGTCTGCTCATTGCGCTGATTCGCGCGTTTGGCGGATATCCGGAAGGCACGACGTACGCGATATTGATCATGAACATCCTCACTCCGCTCATTGACCGCGTCACGCGCGGCAGAATCTACGGGGAGGTGAAGGCACGTGCGTAAAGTCATCATTCTCGGGTTGAAACTCTTCCTGCTTGCCGCGGTCGCGGGACTTGCGCTGGGGCTGACCAATATGGTCACGTCTGGTGCAATTGCGGAGCAGCAGGTCAAGGCGGCAGAAGCCGCCCGCCGCGTCGTGTTACCCAACGCGGATCATTTCACGGAGCTGACCGCGCCGGAAGGGCTCAAAGACGCGTTCGCGGGCTATGACGCAGGCGGCGCGCTGGTCGGCAAGACCGCAACCATCGTGACGAAGGGTTACGGCGGCGCAATCGAGGTTACCGTTGGCATCGACAATAGCGGCGTCGTGACGGGCATCTCGGTTGGCGGATCGAGCTTTTCGGAGACCGCGGGCCTCGGCGCGCGCGCCAAGGAAGCGTGGTTTGCGGAGCAATACATCGGCCAGTCCTCACCGATTGCGCTGACGAAGGATGGCGGACAGATCGATGCCATCACCTCGGCCACCATCACATCCCGCGCGGTGACCACGGCGGTCAACAACGCGGTGCTTGCGCTGGGCGGACTCACGCCGCCGACGGAGGGATAACAGTATGGAACACAAACAGACACTTAAAAGCGTATTCTTCAATGGCCTGATTACCGAAAACCCGACGTTTCGTCTCGTGCTCGGCACCTGCCCCACGATGGCGGTGACTACGAGCGCATCCAACGGAATCGGCATGGGTGCCGCGGCGACGTTTGTGCTCGTCGGCTCCAACGTCGTGATCTCGATGTTGAGAAACTTCATTCCGGACAAGATTCGCATTCCGGCGTTTATCATCGTCATCTGCACGTTTGTGACGATGGTGCAGATGTTCATGAATGCGTTTCTGCCAGCTCTCTATCAAAGTCTTGGCATCTTTCTGCCGCTGATCGTCGTCAACTGCATTATACTTGCCCGCGCAGAAGCGTTCGCGAGCAAGAACCCTGTCTTGCATAGCGCGGTGGACGGCATCGGCATGGGCATCGGATTTACCATCGCGCTCACGCTGATCGGCAGCATTCGCGAACTGCTTGGCAACGGTACGCTCTTTGGACACACCGTGTTCGGAAGCGGCTACCAGCCGATGCTGCTCTTGATTCTGCCTGCCGGCGGATTCATCGTGTTCGGGTTGCTGCTTGCGGTCTTCAACACCGTGAGCATGCGCGCCGGTAAACGGAAGGAGGCGAAGAGCGAATGAATCCCATCGTCAAGATACTCTTGTTCATGTTCAGCTGCGTACTGACCAATAACTACATCTTCTCGCGCTTTTTAGGCTGCTGCCCGTTCCTAGGGGTTTCCAATAAGGTAGAGACCGCGTTCGGCATGGGCATCGCGGTTACGTTTGTGATGGCGCTGGCGAGCTTGTTTACGTACTTCGTGTACTACTACGTACTCATTCCGCTCAACCTGGCGTACCTCAATACCATCGCGTTCATCCTCGTGATTGCCTCGCTCGTGCAGGTGGTAGAGATGTTCCTCAAGAAATCCGCGCCGTCCCTCTATGGCGCGCTGGGCATCTATCTGCCGCTGATAACGACGAATTGCGCCGTGCTCGGCGTGACGATTCTCAACATCACGGAGGGCTACAACCTGCTCTATTCGGTGCTCAATGGCACGTTTGGCGCGTTGGGATTCCTACTCGCGATCGTGTTGATGGCGGGTGTTCGGGAACGACTGGAGACGGCGAAGATTGCGCCCGCGCTCAAGGGATTTCCCATCTCGCTGGTCATTGCGGGATTGATGAGCATCGCGTTTCTGGGCTTCTCCAATATGTTTGCGGGGGTGATGTAAGCGATGGCGCAATATCTGCCGATTATCTATGCTGTGTTGGCGCTGGGCGGACTTGGCATCCTCTTAGGAATCGTTTTGGGACTTGCAGATAAGAAGTTTGCGGTCGAGGTGGACGAGCGCGTCAGCGCGGTGCGCGCGGCGGTCGCGGGGGCGAACTGCGGCGCATGCGGCTATGCCGGGTGCGACGCGTATGCCGAGGCGGTTGTGCGCGGAGACGCGAAGGCAAACGCCTGCACGCCCGGCGGCGCGAAGACCGTCAAGGAGATCGCCGCGATCATGGGCGTGAGCGCGGAGGCGCTGGAACCGATGGTGGCGCGTGTGCGCTGCCAGGGTACCTGCGAACGGGTCACCATGCGTTATGATTATAGTGGCGTTCCGTCCTGCCGCGCGGTCAGCGGCATTGCGGGCGGCCCCAATGCCTGCGAGTTTGGCTGCGTTGGCTTTGGCGAGTGCCTCTCCGTCTGCGCGTTTGGCGCGATCACGATGGTGGACGGCGTCGCCATAATCGACGACGATGTCTGCACCGGCTGCGGCATGTGCGTGGACATTTGCCCGCGCAACATCATTCAGATGTTGCCGAAG
>JBDKRF010000165.1:0-17021 GCA_039683525.1 Clostridiaceae bacterium | reverse complement strand
CTTTGACAAGCTTTGGATAGACGTCCTTCGTAAACGAATCGGTTGCAAGAATGCAAACATCCGCACTCTTTGGTGGAAGCGCTTGCTCGATGTCGCTCGTCACGATCACGTCCGCGCGACCGTTTCTCTCGACCTCCAGCAGGTCAAAGATGCTCTTCCCGACGCGATTGGGATGCAGATCACAAACGCCCGTGATCTCCACGCCCGTCTTTTGCAGCAGCACCCGTGTGATACCGCCACCCATCGCGCCAAATCCCCAAACCGCTACCCGAATGTTACGCATATCGCTCCTCCAGCTATTGTTCGATCAGAATCGTTAGGTTTTACGTGGATATTTGTTTGTATTCTGTTTAATAAATCGTTGGGTATTACGAGACTATTTGATCGGATATCAGATAAAGAATCAGTAGCTAAGCTCGCGCTTGGGCACAAAGAAATCTTCCTGCTGCAAGCCGATTTCTTCGATCATTCGCTCGACGTATTTTAGGTCTCCAATCTGTAGCGCATCGTGGCAGTCGCTGCCCATCGAAAACTTCAATCCCGCATCATGCGCGCGGCGCAGCATATCCACCCCGGGCGCGCGCCACAGGCCGGAGATTTCCATCGCGACGTCGTATTTTTTACAAAGACTGATGACGGCGTCTTCCCACTGCGTCAAAAATGACGTGCCGTGCATTTCGTCGTAAGGCGGCAAAACGGTCGAGTGACCGAGAATGTCCACGCGCTGCGTCGAAAAAGTCTTTTCCATCATTTGAATGATGTAGGCAAGATAATACCGGTTCAGATCGGAAGAATAGTTCTTTTGATACTCTTTGGCATAACCGGAGCGATTGGAAAAATATTGGTTCAGCGGAACGAAGCCGCCACGACCGTCCGGCATGCTATGAACGCTGGCGATGATGTAATCCAGCTGATCGTCCAGATTGTCCGGCAGGTTGAGTTTGTGTTCCATGTTGACTTCCGCCCCGCGGTAAACGGGATAGAGCTGCAAAATCTCAAGATAATTCTTCACATCGTTGAGCGTATAGATGCCGCAGCAAAAGAGATGATCGGACACACCGAGAATATGCCCCTGCTTGCTTTCTACCTCGATGAGGTCTTCGATGGGAAATCTCGCATCGGACATATTGGTATGGGTATGAAGATCGTATAGCTGCATGAAGGACTCCCGGAGCAGGTTCTGCTACGTTTCTGTTAGATTTCGGTTTGCATAAAACCGCTCAACGCTTATACAATATACCATGAACCAACGCGCTAAAACAAGGGCACACGCAAATCCTCGCTTGTAAAATCGCCGTTTTTGCCGCAGGCGCGGTCTTGCTTGACAGGTTTCATTCGTCTACATATAATGCAAGCATACCCTCCATTGATGCAGCTTGTTTTCTGCGCAATTGAGCAACGTTCCATCAATACGCGCGTGTACCATCTGGTGATAAGGAGATGTATTCAATATGAAATCCGTCATTCTGTATTATTCCTTCGGCGGAGCGACTCGCGCGGAAGCGAAGAAGCGCGCAGAGGCATCCGGCGCGGATGTCTTTGAAGTTTTGGAAGTGAAGAAGCGCAATATTTTCTCCGCGTTTCTGCCCGGTTGCCCGCAGGCAATCAATCGAAAAGCCACCGTGATCCAACCGCTGACCATCGACTGGAGCGCATACGATGACGTTACGCTGATGGCGCCCGTTTGGGCGGGACATCCCGCGCCCGCGTTCAATGCCGCGCTGGAGCTTATCCCGAAAGACAAGGTTCTGCACGTCGTGCTCTGCTCCGGCGGCGGTGAAACGCCTAACAGCAAGGAAGCGACAATCGACTTGCTTCGCAAGCGTGGCTATGCTCTCTCTTCTTATGAGGATGTAAAGACCGCACCGCCCGCCAAGTAAAAAATCTACCGCAACAAAAGAGCGTCCGGATGATTTCCGGACGCTCTTGATTTGCTCTTTTCCAGTCTATGCTTTATAAGATAAATACGAAATCAGCTCCGCAGCGATGCTGACCGCGATCTCGGCGGGCGTTTGCGCGCCGATGGAGAGCCCGACCGGCGCATGCAGGCGGTCGATCTGCGATTCCGTCACATCATCCGCCAGCAAACGCTCTTTTGTGAGAGAAATCTTTCGCTTGCTGCCGATACAGCCGATATAGTCCGCCTCCGAGCGAAGCAACCAGCGCAAAATCTGATAGTCCGTCTCGTGTCCGCGGGACATGACGATACCGTGATCCCGCTTCGTGATCTGAAGCGACGTTTCCACGCGATCATAGTCGCAGCAGATCACGCGCTCCGCAGCGGGAAATAGTGACTCTTGCGCAAATGCCTCGCGATCCTCCAGCACCCAGACGCGGTACTCCAGCAGATCTAGCTGACGCGCCATGCACTGCGCAACATGCCCGCCGCCAAAGAGAAGTACGCGCGGGGTTTCGCGCAGGGGCTCGATGAACCAACCAGGGTTTTCTCCGGTCAGCGTTGGTTGATCCGGCAAGTTTTCGACGCCGCAGGTCTCCGTCAATGCCGCAGCGGAAAGTACGACGCTATCCCCGGACTGAGTCCCGGCAATCGGGCAAACTAGATATGCATCTGCCTCCCGATCCAGCGCGTCAGTCATCGCCTGCACGAGCGGACGCGCGGTTTCACAGTCAAATGCGCGAAACAGAATCGTTACTCCACCGGAATACGCATCCTTTTCATCGGCATGGATCACATAATCACGAATGCCGGATTCGTTCTGTTGCAGCAGCGCCAGCGAATCCTGCTTAACACGGTATTCGAGAAACCCGCCGCCGACCGTTCCGGTCTGTTCGCCAGCGCTTGACACAACCATACCCGTGCCTGCGCCGCGCGGCGCACTGCCAGAGCGCGATACTACGGTTGCGAGCATGCAGCCGTTTCCTGCGCTCCATTCGGCTTCGATTGCGTTCAGCAGTTGCCTGTTCATGGCGTCTCTTTCTTGTTAGGCGAGCGGTTTCTTCAGTGCGGGATTCGCCGCATCAAACACGATCATGCCAACCTTCTTCTTCTCAACGAGTTGAAACGGAAACGTTTCGTCCTGTGTTGCGTCCAGCAGCACGTTGAGCTCCTCGTCCGTCAACAGACGGTTCCACGAGAAGAGAAAATACGATTTTGCGTCCTCGCGGGAGCGAAACGGCTGAATATGCTCCTGCTCAAACGGTTCATAGGTAAATGGAATCCTCGCACCCTTGAGCATGCCCGTCAAGTCCGCAATCGCGGCCTCACCCGCCGCCGTATCACGGGAGAGCAGCACAAACGTCTTTGCACGCGAAAGTTCGCGCACAACGGGAAAAACCTGCTCCGCGCCGCCGATATCAAACAATACCAGCGCGTCGTAGAGCTTGTCCGGCGAATACGTAAGCACATCGCCCAGGATTGCGACCACGTTTTGCGGACAGCGCGCGCGAAGCGCGGCAACTGCCTTTGCGTCGTTCTCCATCACGGTGACCTGCTCTACGTGGTAGGACATCCAGATCGCGAGGTCGCCCAATCCGCCGCCAGCGTTGAACACGCGCGCGGAGGGTGGCAGATAGGCGGAAATGCGCTCGGCAATCCAGTAATAAAACTTGCTCTTCTTTGCAGCGTCACCCATCCAGCGGATGCGCGCATCTGTCCAAACGAATTCTTCCAACGATGGTTTCTCCTTCTATACTCTGGTTAAAACGAAATAAAAGCGTTACTCGCGCGTCGTCAGAACTGCACGATACGACTGCATCAGCTCGCCGTAGCGATAGCACTCGGGTTCGTGCTCGTTGACGATTCCGGCCGCTTGTAAAAACGAGTGAATCGTGACCGATCCCGCATAACGCATGCCGCGTTTTTTCAGATCTGCGGACATACGATCCGAAAGAGGGCTGGTTGCGCGCGGCTGATCATCGGGGCTGAGTACGACCCTGCCGCTGGAAAAGCTCCAAAGATAGTTGCAAAACGAGCCGTATTCGCGCTTGAGATCGAGCACGATCTTCGCGTTGCCAATCGCCGCCTCAATCTTCCCGCGGCTGCGGATGATACCCGCGTTTTGCATAAGAGCGTCTATTTTCGTCTGGTCGTAATGCGCAACTTTCTCCACGTCAAATCCATCAAACGCTTCTGAAAATGCCTCCCGCTTCTTCAGCAGCGTAATCCACGAAAGCCCCGCCTGAAACAGCTCCAACAAGAATAGGCCGTACATCTCGCGGTCGTCGCGAATCGGCGTGCCCCACTCTTCATCGTGATAGGCACAGTAAAGCGGGCTATCTTCTCTGACCCAAAAGCATCTCTTCTTGTGTTCCATCTTGTTTTTGACTCGCTTTCTTCGCAACGAAACATACAGCAGGTAAGATTATATCATAACCCCATCACGAGCGCAAAAATGCCGCCGCGATTTTCTCGCGGCGGCATAGGCGCTTGTTTTCGTTATCCTGCGGGTGTCGGGGATGGCGTTGCAGATTGCGTTTCAACACCAATTGTCGGCCCTTCGACCGGTTTGCTGCCGTAGACGGTGTAGTCGTACTGATCCTGCAGCGATTTCCATTGCAGCAGGATTTCGATCAACCGTGCCTGATCCGTCGCCGAGAAGCTGCGATAGCTGGGGTTATACGACGTAATCGCTCCACTCGGTCCCATGTACTGGACGCTACCGTTTGTGATGTAGTAGACACTGCCGCCGGAGACAAACGAACCGTCGCCGTTCGTCGTCGGCTGGTTGACAAACACATCCGCGCCGTAGTACGTTCCGTCATCCTTGTGTACTCTTCCACCCCAGTTGGTGTAGGCGCAGAAGTCATTCGGATTGCTGGTTTGTTTGCTTCTCACGAGGATTGCCGCGAGCTCATTCATCAGCGGCTGAAGCTGCTCTTGCATCTCATTCGAGGCGTCGTTTGCCGAACGGTTGAAGTAGAACGAAAGTGTCTGCTTTGATCCATCCGACATAGGCACATTGTAGAACATGACGGACAGGTTGAAGTAATCCATGTTGTCCTTCATCGTTGCAGACTTTTCAAGCATCTGCTGCATGAGATCAAGGTACTCGTTCGTGCTCTTGCTGTTCTGATACGCCATCCAGGCGGACGCGGTCTTCGGCATGGAAACACGAATGTTGTAATAATCCCAGAATCGAGTCGTACCAATATAGCCCGCAACCGAGAGCGAACCATAGGTCTGCTCTTCGTCAACGTTATAGGCGTATGACGGATCGTAATACCGATACGAATCACTCGCCGGGAAATCCGTGGCGGGGAGTTCCTCGTAATACGTGCTTAAAATCTGCTTGCTATCCAGGTAGCCGCCCTTAAATGGATCGTCTCCCTGTAAATAACATACGGACTCCATCGGCGGCAACGCGCGAACCGCCTGATTGAAATCGCCGTTCTCTTCACAGTAGCTCAGAAGCGTGTTTTGGTTGAGGAACGTTAACACACGGCTGAACCTTCTGCCGTCTTTGAGCACAAATGTAACCGGCTGAGAGACAAGCAGTCTCCCGCTCTCTTCGTTATAGGAATAGTTCAGGTATCCCATGGTCCGGATGGTGGCGATGTTGTCCCGCAGTGTCTCGACCGCGTAATTCTTCACATCGTCCTCACTAAAGCGCACTTTGGACACCATATATTGCTGATAGGTGATCGCTTCGGATCCGCGGCTCGCGCCATTGAGCTGAACGTAAGCAACATCCTGCGCTTCCGGCGCATAGTTCTGCATGCTGGTTGCTGCTCCGAGGGTTCCAAAGTAACCAGCTACACCGATGAGTACCGGAACAAGAATCCACGGCAGCGACAGGAGCACCTTCTTTGCGGTGCGCAATACGACAATCTGATAGGTCAGGTAGATACCTACCGCAACGGCAATCACGATAGAAATGCTCACGTTGCGCTGTTTGATGATACCGGATGCAAACAGCATCACCACAGGAATCACAGCCGCGCACGCAAAGCCGGTCTGCAACGTCGCGCTTTTCGCGCCATGCTCGGCGAGTTCGGAAGGGCGCCGCGCAAAGAGCACGCGCGCGAGCAGGAGCTCCGCACCGACAAGCAGCGCAGAGTAGATCATATTGACCGGCAGATACAGAGTCTGCCGCAGCATCGGGCGCACCAGTTGCGCAAGCTGTCCGGTTGCGATGTTGGTGACCGGAGTCAGGTACCATGGCAGGTCAAGCCAGCTGATGATCTGGGTGTTTGCTACGATGCCGCGCGCAATGGAGAACTGCATAAACCGCAGTAACCCAAACACAAGCACCGTCAATCCCAGCCCCGTCAGCGCGGTGCCCGTCAAGCTCATGGCGATTGCGCAAGCCGAAAAAACCAGCATAGCCGCAATCGTAAAGAACGGAACCGCGATCAAAGCGAACTGCTGTACATACGGTGTTTTGGTCAGCGTAAAGACGATGACCGTCAGAAGAACGCTGCTGAGCACCGTCGCCGCAATCCAGGTCAGCGCGGCAAGTGTGATCGCCCAGAAGAGCCTCTTGCGCGAAACGGGCAGGCTATGGTAAAAATCGCTGTCCGAGCGCTTGTTGAGAAACGAGAAGCCCTCCATCGCAAACACGATGCCGCCGACATAGATCATCACGATCAGAGGGGTAAACATCTTCATCATGCTCGGCACATTGTCCTGATATTGCGCCGTGCAGTATTGGATCGACATAAATGCGCTTGCCACAAGGGTCAGCGCCAAGAGAATGTATCCCACGCGTGAAAGTTTTCGAATCGATTCAAAATATGGTTTCATGCGTGTTCGCCTCCTTTCAGGGCAGGCGCTTCAAAGGTGTACCCCAGCGCCTCCATCTCAAACAGGAACACTTCCTCAAGCGTCAGCGGAAGAATCTCCAGAATCAGCGGGTTCAGCGCGCCGATGTGCGCCTTTGCCTTGCCGCTGTCTCCGCGGATGATCATGTTTGCGACGCTGCCCTGCTTGACAAAGGATAGAATATCCAGGTCAGAAAAACGCGTGCGGTCATATTCTTCCGCAAACGCAACCTGCACCTTAAACAGCGACGTCTTGAGGTTTTGCACATCGCTCTCAAACACGATTCCGCCCTGGTATAGGAGCGCGAGCTGATCGCAGGTATCCTCCAGCTCTCTGAGGCTGTGGCTGGTGACGACGGCGGTGCAGCCGCGCTCCAACACATCGTCGTACAGCATGCCTTTGACCAGATTGCGCATCACGGGGTCGAGTCCGTCAAACGTTTCGTCGAAGAAGACGTAGTCCGTCATCGCGGATAGCGCGAGGATGGTTGCAGCCTGCCTGCGCATGCCTTTTGAGAACGTGCTGAGCAGGCGGGTTCGATCCAGCTTAAACGCGGCGCAGAGATCGGCGAAGCGTTCGACCGAGAAACGCGGATACATCGACTCATAGAGAAGCGACATCCGGTTTAAGTTGCTCTGTGGCAAAAAATACAGTTCGTCTGGCACGAAGACACAATGCTCCTTGACGGCGGGGTTATCAAACACCTCTCCTCCGTTGATGGAGACATGGCCTTCATCCGGTTTGTAAATACCGTTGCAAAGTCGCAAAAACGTGCTCTTGCCCGCGCCGTTTGCGCCAACAAGGCCATAGATGCAGCCCTGCGGAATGTTGCAGTTTAGGTTGACGAGCGCTTCTACTTCACCAAAGCGCTTGGTCAGTTTTCGCGCCTTTATCATGGCTCAATTTCCTTTCCGTAGGCGGCGTTGATCGCGTTGAGCACCTGCTCAAACGGCAATCCTGCCGCGCAGAGTTCTTCCGAGATATGCCGTATCTCTTCCAGACGATCTTTCAATCCTTCCCCGACAATTCGAAAGGCGTCCGCGGTGACAAACCTACCGTTCCCGGGAGCACTGACGCAAAGGCCACGCCGCTCCAGTTCACTGTATGCCTTTTGAAGCGTATTCGGATTCACCGATAGCTCCTGCGAGAGAACGCGAACGGAAGGAAGCTGATCGCCTTCCTTTAATAGTCCGGAAGCGATCAACCGCTGCGTCTGGTCGATGATTTGCTCATAGATCGGCGTACGTCCGAACCGATCGATTTGGAACATCACACTACCTCCTTTACGAGGATAAGTGTACTATCCGTTATAGTACACTTGAATATTACTTCGGAATTCGCATAATGTCAAGCAGAAATGCTTCGTATTTGTGAAGAAATGTTGTTTTTTTCGCATCATGTGGCGCATCGCTGCCTGTTTTCGTGTTTGAACGCTACCTAGTTGGGGAAAGCGCGATTTTTATCCAGATTCTGCCGCTGTATTTCCTCTTTTTATTATGATAAAATGCGCTCTATGGAAAAGCAATTCGATCCCAAAGATAACCAGCAACCTTCACCCCGTCACCCGGGGTTCGACTGGACTCCCGCCGAGTCGCCGGAGCAGCGCGCGCAGAAACGTAAAGAGCGCATCACGCTCGTGTCCCTCTTTACGCTGTTAATCGCCGTCCTCGCGGTTCTCTTTACGCTTCTGCACAGCAGCCTCGCAGGCGAACTCGCTGCTGCCGGAACACCGGCGCCAACGCCGACGCAGTATATAGCCGCCGTTGCTTCTCCGGCGGAACCCTCACCAGGAACCAGTGCCACGGGGATCCCCGCGGTAGACGCGGGACTGCTCGTCTCCTTTCTAGACGTGGGTCAAGGCGACAGCATCTTCCTTCGCTCTCCATCCGGTAAGACCATACTGGTGGATGGCGGCCCTGATGGATCGTTTCCCGTAATCGATCGTTACTTGACCTCGCTCGGCGTGGTCGGGCTGGATGTGGTGATCGCCTCGCATGTGCACGCGGATCACATCGGAGGCCTGATCTCCGTCGTTGACACCTACCCCGTCGGGGATTTCTATTATCCACCGTTTGACGCGGACAGCGAGACGTATTTTAATCTGCTGGATGCACTTAAGGAGAGTCAGGCAACCATGCATCAGCCGCTTGCGGGCGTGAACACGCTGATCCCGTGGGATGATCAGGTGGAAGTGCGAATTCTCGCGCCGTATGATACGATCTATAATAATTTCAACGATACGAGCTATATCATCCGCGTTTCCTATCATAATACTGCCGTCCTGCTCACGGGCGACGCGAGCGAGCTCGGCGAGAAACTCGCCCTTAAAGCGCAACCGAATCACTACTTCAAGGCGGACGTGCTCAAGGTTGCGCATCATGGCTCCAGCGACGCAACGTTTGAAAAGTTTCTCGACGCGGTCTCTCCCGCCATCGCCGTCATCAGCGTCGGAAAAAACAACGACTACGGGCACCCGGATCAAGCGCTGCTCGATCGCCTCAGCGAGCGGGGCATTACCGTCTACCGCACGGATGAAGACGGAACCGTGACGCTCCTGCTTGACGGAACCAGCGTGACGGTGTTAGAATAATTTTCAGAGAAATACATATAGGCTAAGAAGGGGAAAAATTCTTACAATACGCATGAAAGAGAGCACCGTCATCGGCTGAAAGCGGAGCGCGTAGAGAAGAATATCCAGTTCGCCCCGGAGCCTCATCGGTGAACAACGCGGCGCGTTTAGTAGTCGAAGACGGTATCGCCAGATACAGCGAGATCGAGGCTTAACCCGGCAACTATGCCGGACGAGCAAACGAGGGTGGTACCACGACGCGAATCGTCCCTTTTGGGCGGAGCGCGTTTTTTATTTGGTAACAAGCCATGTTTAGTCACAAGGAGGAGAAGAAGAATGGGAATGATGGAATCTCTCGCGCAGTTGCGTGAGGAAGCCGAAGCAAAGCTCAAAGAAGTGCAGTCATCCGAAGAGCTGGAGCAGCTTCTGGTAGACGTGCTCGGCAGAAACGGAACACTGACGACGATTTTGCGCACGATGGGCAAGCTTGAAAGCAGCGAGCGCGCCAGCGTCGGCGCTTTTGCCAACAAGGTCAAGGCGGCGCTAGAAACAGTCGTAGCCGAGAAGCGCGCGGCTCTGGGCGAGGTCGCAAAGCTTCGCCGCTTTGCCGAGGAAGCGCTGGACGTCACAGCCCCCGGTCAGCTGGTCGACCCACTGGGCCGCCTGCACCCAATGACGCAGACGTATCGCCTGATTCGCGATGCGCTGGTCGGCATGGGATTTTCGATGTTCGACGGCCCGGAGATCGAGCTGGACGACAACAACTTCACCCTGCTCAACCTGCCGAAGGATCACCCCGCGCGGGACATGCAGGATACGTTCTATATCAATGAAAACGTGGTGCTGCGCACGCACACGTCCCCTTGCGAGATCCGTGCGCTGACCACGCTGACCCCGCCGTTCCGGCTACTGATGCCGGGCCGCGTATTCCGCGTAGACGAAGTAGACGCGAGCCACTCCCCCGTGTTCCACCAGATCGAGGGTTTTGTGGTCGACAAGGGTCTTACGCTGGGCGACCTGAAAGGCATCCTGGATTCGTTTGTCCACGCCGTATTCGGTGAGGATGTCAAAACCCGCCTGCGCCCCAGCTACTTCCCGTTCACAGAGCCTTCAGCGGAGCTGGACGTCTCCTGCTCCATCTGCGGCGGCAAAGGCTGCCGCGTCTGCAAGGGCACGGGCTGGATCGAAATTCTCGGCTGCGGCGTGACCAACCCGCACGAAATCGCCAACTGCGGCTATGACCCGAAGGTTTGGACGGGACTCGCGTTCGGCCTCGGCGTCGATCGCATGGCAAACCTCAAGTTCGGCATCAACGACATCCGTCTTGAGTACGAAAACGACGCGCGCTTCCTGCGCCAGTTCTAAGGAGGGAAACAAATATGAAATTACCGAAGAAGTGGCTTTGTGAATATGTAGATTTCAACGTGACCAACGCCGAATTCGTCGAGAAAATGATGTGGCGTGGCTTCGAGTGCGCGGGTGTGGAAAAAGAGCTCGCGGGCGTCGAGGGCGTGGTCACGGGTCGCGTGCTCTCCGTCGTCAAGCATGACAACTCCGAGCACCTGCACATCTGTCAGGTCGATATCGGCAGCGAGGTTGTGACCATCGTCACGGGAGCTGACAACGTCTTTGACGGCGCGCTGGTTCCCGTCGCGGTTGTTGGTTCCAAGCTCGGCGGGCGCGAGATGGCGGCTGTCAACATGCGCGGCGTGATAAGCTATGGCATGCTCTGCTCTGGCGCGGAGCTGGGCTTAACCAACGCGGACTATCCCGGCAGCGAAGTGCACGGCATCCTGATTCTCAAGGAGGATCATCTGCTGGGGCAATCGATCGATGTCGCACTCGGTTTTGACGACGATATTTTCGAGTTTGAGCTCACGCCGAACCGCCCGGACTGCATCAGCATCATCGGCATGTGCCGCGAGGCCGCGGCGGCGCTCGGACAAAACTTCCGCAAGCCAGTGATTCAGCCCGTCAAGGGCGAAGGCAACGCTTCGGACTATGCACGCGTGACGGTCGAAAACTACGACCTCTGCCCGCGTTATACCGCGCGCGTGGTCAAGGATATCGTCATTGAGCCTTCTCCCGCCTGGATGCAGCGTAAACTAAAGGCGGTGGGACTTAGGCCCATCAACAACATCGTGGACATCACCAACTATGTGCTTGTAGAGTACGGTCATCCGATGCACGCCTTCGACCTTGCCTGCATCCACGGCAGCCATATCGTCGTTCGCAACGCCAATGAAGGCGAGATCGTCACCACGCTGGATAAGCGCGAGCGAGCGGTCACGCCGGATATGCTGCTGATTGCCGACGAAAGCCGCGGCGTCGGCATCGCGGGCGTGATGGGCGGCCTCAACTCCGAAATCACCGAGCAAACGCAGGCCGTGCTGTTTGAGTCCGCCGTGTTCAAGGGCAGCAACATCCGCGCGACGGCAAGAAAGCTAAAGCACACGACCGACGCCGCAAGCCGCTTCATCAAGGGCGTGGAGCCCGTGAGCGCCGAGCTTGCGCTGGAGCGGGCCATCGAGCTGGTCGCCGAGCTGAAGGCGGGCACCGTCGTCGGCGAAATGATCGACATCAAGAAAGAAAAGCCGGTCGATCGCGAGATTACAATCAGCGTCGACCACATCAACGCGCTGCTGGCGCTTGATCTCTCCGCCAGAGAGATGGCGCAGATGCTCTCGACGATCTCGATCCACGCGCGGCCCACCCTCACCGGGCTACACGTAACCATTCCGCATTTCCGCACAGATATCGAGAGCGGGATCGAGGCGGACTGGGATATCGCCGAGGAGATCGCGCGCATCTACGGCTACTACAACATCAAGCCCACGCTCATGCGTGGGGACACCTTCCGCGGGCGTATCAACGATCTGTTCCTGCTCGACGACACCGTCAAGGACACGCTCGTCTCGCTTGGGCTGTATGAGATGTACAACTATAATTTCACGAGCCCCTCTGTCTTCGACGCGCTGCTGTTGCCGAAAGACAATGAACTAAGAAAGGCCGTTCGCATCCTCAACCCCTTTGGCGAGGATCAGAGCCTCATGCGTACCACGCTGATCCCCGGCATGCTGGATTCCCTCGTTCGTAACGGTAACCGTAAGAGCGGCTACCTTCGCTTCTTCGAGGTGGGCAATACCCACGTGGACACCGGCGCGGAGTTACCGGAGGAGCGCAAGAAGATCGGCATCGTCCTCGGCGGCGAAGACGTTGATTTCTACCTGCTCAAGGGTATGATCGAGGAGCTCTTCCGCGTCCTTTGCGTGAAAAACACCGTGTATCAAAAGAGCACGGCTAGCTATCTTCAGCCCGGTCGTGCGGCGGAGATCCTCTCCGCGTCCGGTGCGTCTCTCGGCGTATTCGGCGAGGTGCATCCCGACGTGGCGGACGGCTGGAAAGCGGATGGCAGAGTGTATGTCGCAGAGCTGAACTTCACCGCGATTGCTGAAAGCAGAACCGCAGGAAAACGCTTCGAGCCGCTGCCCCGATTCCCCGCAGCGGAGCGCGATCTCGCGGTCGTCGTGGATATCGATGTCGAGTCCGCATTTCTCAAGCGTGTCATCGAAACCGCGCCCGCTGGCGTGATTGTCTCCGATGTGCGGCTGTTTGACACCTACGCGGGCCTCGGTATCCTCACGGGGAAAAAGAGCCTTGCATTTTCGTTCTCACTCCGTGCGGAGGATCATACGCTAACGGATGAGGAGATCAAGCGTGGCATGGATGCCATCATCGACGCACTAAAGGCAAGCGGAGCCCCCTTGCGCGCGTAACGCACGGCACACCGATCCAACACAAAACAGGAACCCGGCGCAAGATATTTTGCGTCGGGTTCTTTTACACCATATTGCGAATGCGTATTGGTTGCCGTATACTGATCACAGTGACGGACCGATGGTTCCGGTGTAACAAAATATTGGAGGGCTTCCATGGCATTCTGTGAGAAATGCGGCAAACCAGTCTATCGGCTCGACAAAACCTGCGTCAATTGCGGCGCACCCGTCACTCAGTTTTCCAACGCGACATATGACGGCGGTCGATCCTCCTCCTCCTTTTCGCTGGATAGCGATCCGGGATCGGGTTCCCCCTATGAGGTGCTCAGCAGCTGGGGTTTCGTGGGTTCGATGCTGCTGATGTCGTTGCCAGTTGTGGGGTTCGTCATGACCATCATTTGGGCATCCGGCGGAACCGTCAATCTGAACCGCCGCAACCTCGCAAGAGGGTATCTAATTCTAATGGCAATCGGTGTTGTGCTTTATATACTGTTTGCAATCATCCTGATTTCAACAACCGGATCGACCATGCTGCTCAACAACCTGATCCACTAAAGCGATCCAGCGCACTGGCGCACGTACGATACGAACTCATATTTTATCAATGATGGAGGGATTTTTTATGGCTTACTGTTCAAAATGCGGCGCTCAGCTCAATGACGGCGACAAGGCTTGCGGCAACTGCGGCGAACCCGTTACCGGAGCGTCTCCCGTCCACGAATCATCGAGTTCCAACGATATGTGGATGGGTATCCTGTCCTACCTTGGCATTCTCTCGTTGATCCCCTACCTCGTGAAGGATCAAACGCCGTTTGTACGCGCGCATGCGGTTCGCGGCATCAACCTATTCCTGTTGGAAGTCATCGTCTGGGTTGCAGTTGGCGTCTTCTCTTGGGTTCCGGTTCTTAACGGCATTCTGAGCACGCTTGCAGGTCTTGCGAGCTTTGCGCTCTCTCTGATCGGCATCATCAACGTCGCCAACAAAGAAGACAAAGACCTGCCGTTCATCGGCTCGATCCGACTGATCAAAAATTGATGTTCCGGCACCCGCCGGCACGGTAGGCAACACGACGGAACAATTCCGATTATTGCTTTCCGTTACAGTCAGGCACAAACCATGAACCTTTTGATTCAAAACTGCATCATCTATGATGGAACCGGCGCTCCCCCGTTTGCGGGCAGCGTCGGTTTCGATTCTGGCAAAATTCGCTTGTTTCGCGCTGATGAAGTGCCGCAGGCGGACAAGATGCTGGACGCGGGCGGGCTTGCGCTTGTCCCCGGCTTCATCGACGCGCACTCGCACGGTGACTTGACGCTGGTCAGTCCTTACGCCTCGCTGAGTAAGCTGAGTCAGGGCATCACGACGCAGATTGCGGGGCAATGCGGTGTTTCGCTCTTTCCTTCCGGCGGCGTAGGTGAACAACAGTTTGCCCGCTTTGTCTCCGGCATCGCGCCCTATCCCGATCTGCCGGACGATCTCAAGCAGCTGGAAAGCGCGGCCGGATTTTACGACTGGCTCGATTCGCTGCAAAACCCGATCACGACACGATGCTTTGTGGGTCACGGCGCGCTCAGGCTCTGGGCGATGGGCTACGAGAACCGCAGACCCGACGCCGGTGAACTCGACCGCATGAAAGGGATGCTGCGCCGCTGTCTCCGCGAAGGCGCGCTCGGACTTTCGACCGGGCAGGTCTATGCGCCAAGCTGCTACGCAGACAACGACGAAATCCTAGCGTTGCTCCGCGTGGTGCATGAGGAAGGCGGCGTCTACGCCAACCACCCGCGCAACGAAGGCGACCGCGTCGTCGAAGCGCGCGCGGAAACGATGCGGCTTGCGTTGGAAGCGGATGTTCCGCTTTGCGTATCCCACCTCAAGGCGGCGGGACGGCAAAACTGGGGCAAGCCGAACACGTTGCTTGCTTCTCTTGATCAGGCGGTGGAACACGGCCTTCGCGCCATCATCGACTGCTACCCGTATACGGCGGGATGCACCTCGCTCAACGTTTCCATTCCCCCGCGCTATTTTACGGGCGGCATGCGCAGCCTTCTTCGCGCGCTGCAAGATAAGAGCGAGCGAGAAATTATTCGAGAGGAAATCGGCAGAATCAGCGATTACGACAACTACGTCTACAACAGTGGTGGCTTCTCCGGCGTCTATGTGTCCAGCTGCCCCGTCGATCATCGCGCGGAGGGCATGTTCGTTTCGGACTATGCCGCGCTCGCGGATATGGACCCGTTTGACGCGTTTTGTGATATACTAATTCGGAACAACGGCCTTGGTCTCGGCATCTATTTTCACATGAGTGAGGACGACATGATGCAGATTCTGTCGCATCCACTCTGCGTGCTCGGAACAGACGGCCTCATCGGCAAACCAAGCGAAAACCCGCATCCGCGTGCCTTTGGCAGCACCGCGCGCGTCTATGATCTGCTGGTGCGCGAAAAGAGACTGCTGACGCCCGAGGCGATGATCCATAAGATGAGCGGGCAGGCGGCGGACTTCCTCGGTCTCGCGTCCAAAGGGCGGATCACGGACGGCGCGGACGCGGACGTGCTACTGATCGATTTCAACAAGTTTCGCGACACCGCAACGTATCAAAACGGCAGCGCGCTCACGCAGGGCATTGAACGTATCTTCATCGGAGGCAGCGAAATCACGCTTCCGAACGCAGAATAAAGCAAAATCCCCCGCATCTCAATCAACGGAGGAACTCGAATGGACACCATCTATATCGTCGGCGGCGCAGCCATCGACATCACCGGTAAGCCCGACAGCATCTGCCGCGAGCGGGACAGCAACCTCGGCCGCGTCGGCATTCGCGTCGGTGGAGTCGGCCACAACATTGCAAAGCGACTTGCCTCGCTTGACTATCATGTCGAGCTTGTCAGCGCAATCGGCTCCGGCTTTCACGCGGGCATGGTACGCGAAAGCTGCCGCAAGGCGAATGTGTCCCTGGAGCACACCTATGTGGGCACCGAGCACACCGGCACCTATATTGGCGTGTTTGATGAGGATGGCGACATGCTCGTCGGCATCAGCGATATGTCGGTGCTCGATCACCTCACGCCGGACTATCTTGCAAATCTTCTGCCGCAGATCAACGCGGCTAAGATGTGCGTCATCGACGGAAATCTCTCGCCGGAGTCGCTCGGATATCTCTGCCAGCATGTGACAGCACCGCTGTTTTATGATCCCGTGAGCTGCGCGAAAGCAAAGCGCATCGGCGGTAATATCGGCAGCTGCTACGCGATCAAGCCCAACCGCTTTGAGGCAGGCTTCCTCTCCGGCAAATCCTGCGATACGATCCGCGGCATCTACCGCGCCTCGGACTGGTTCATTGAGCAAGGCGTCAAGCGCGTGTTCATCGATTTAGTCGAAGAAGGCGTGTATTGGGCGGATGCGGACGGATGCGGCGTTGTCCCAGCCGAAACGCGGGAGATCATCAACGCATCGTTTGTTGGGGACGCGATGAGCGCCGCCATCATCGACGGATGCGTGCGAGAGCTGCCCGCCGAGGAGTGCGCGCGGCTAGGTGCGCTTGCCAGCGCCGATGTGCTTCTCCAAGAGAGATAATCTTACTGATTCATACAAAAGAAGCAGGGATATTCCCTGCTTCTTGTTTTGCGTTATGATTTTCAGAACAGTCTCGTGCTCTCCAGCGGAGGAAGCGGTTGAATATGCCAGATGTCGTTGGCGTACTCGCGAATCGTGCGGTCGGAGCTGAAGAATGCGCTGCTTGCGACGTTCATCAGGCACTTTCTGCCAAACGCGATTCCGTCGCGATAGTCGCAGTTAACGTCCTCGCGCCGCTGACAGAACGCCATCAACTCCTGCAACACGAAGTACTGATCTGGCTTCGACCAGTCGTTGCCAAACAGCAGAGAGCGATGCAGATCCGCAAAAGCCCCGCTGTTGTCGTCACTGAGTGTACCGTCGATCAGCGAATCCACCACG
>JBDKRF010000164.1:0-4999 GCA_039683525.1 Clostridiaceae bacterium | reverse complement strand
GCGGCGTCGCAACCAGCGCGCTGGAGATGAGCCAGAACAGCCAGCGCCTGAGCTGGAGCGCGGAAGAGGTGGACGAAAAGCTCCACACGATCATGAAGAACATCCACGATAGCTCTGCAAAAGCCGCGGAAGAGAACGGTCTTGGCTACAACCTCGTTGCGGGCGCGAACATCGCGGGCTTTGCGAAGGTGGCGGACGCCATGATCGCGCAGGGATTGATCTGACACGATAACGAAATACGCCCGCAGTTCCAAACGGACGCGGGCGTTATTTTTTGGAAGTAGACGTCATGATCGCGCAGGGATTGATCTAAAAGAGAGACTCCTGAAGACAAACCAAATGAGTGATTGAACACCCGTGCTCCTCCAATGAGCGCGGGTGTTTTTGATTTGCTTCGCAATTGTGCATTTCATGACATAGGATCATTATTTTACAACAAACATCTATACAACCATCGTGAGTCTTGTTATACTCAAATCAATCGAACAAGGAGGTAGCTCATATGGCAACTGTGGAACAACTCGTCAAACAGTATGAAACAGACAAGGTCTTGCAGGCGGAAGTCGCCGCAATTATGGCTGACGGAAAAGTCAGCATGATGGAATTCATGTCGTTTGCCAAGAAGCACGATGTCGCAATCTCTCTCGAAGATTTACCGAAGTATCTGGAGCAGGCGAAGAAGCTCGGCTTCATGTAATCCATAGGACGCTTCACCAACCGGCGGCGAAACAAGCCCCGGCGTATATTTTATAAAACCGAAGCGTAAGAAAAAATTGAAATCGTTGGAGGTAATCGCATGAGAATCAACCCGCCGAAAAAGGTAACAGTCTGGATTTCTATCTTTGCATTCGTGATCGGCATGCTGCTCGCGATGAACATCATCCCCGGCCTTGGGGCAATCGGCTTCATCGTCGTTGGACTCAGCTACCTGCTGCTCGTCCTCGGCCTGTTCATCAAAGGGCTGTAAGAGGACAAGCGACGGGAGACCGCCAAGAAACCAACATGAAAGCGGAAATTGCTCAAGCGGGCGATTTCCGCTTTTTGCTGTTATGGATGTTGAAAAAAATGCGTTGTTGTAACTGTACGGAACGCGAATAAGTTGCTATACTTTTGATAACAACAATATGCAAGCCAGCCGGAACTACAGGTTGCTTGTCTGTATGGCAGAAAAATTCGACATCGCTTGATCCGCTACTATGGATGATAGAAGGAGGAATTTTCATTATGAGACTCAATCCGCCAAAGAAGTTTACGTTCTGGTCTTCGCTGGTTATCTTTGTTCTGGGCATGATCGTGGCGTTTCACTTAATCCCATTCATACCCGCGAATTATGGTGTGATCGCAGTGTTTATTGGCTACGGCCTGCTGTTTGCGGGCAATCTGCTCAAGGGATTCTAAAATCGATCAAGATTAAAAAAACAGGACGGAAGCGATGTACTCGCTTGCGTCCTTTTTTGATACAAAAAAAGTATCCGTCGGAGGTTAATCCGGCGGATACGCATCGTACACTTAAGGCGTTTTAATCGGGGTGATCGTTGGTGTGCTGGTTGGCGTCGGCTCAGCTTCCTTCTGCTCACAGCGCACGATTAAGCGGTTCGTGCCGTTGTTTCTGCAGGTCATGAGCGTCAGCCCTGCCTCTCCGTGATAGGACTTCAACGCGCTGAATGCGTCCGGTGCAATCGACTTGATCTGATACACCTCATAGCGGACGCGCTGACCCGTCTTGGCGTTGGTGAGAAACACTTCGCTTCCGACGGAGAGCTCGCTGAGATCACCGAAATGCGCGCCGCTCTTGTAGTTGTGCCCGATGATGACGAGATTTCCCTTTTCATTCGGGTCCGGACCTTTATAGCGGCAGACCGAGATTTTGAGCAGCTTATAGGACCATTTCCCGATGACGGGTAGCTCCTGCTGGATCTCTGGAATCTCCAGAATACCGATCATGCCGTCGTCTCCGGTGGCGCTGATGATCTTCTGAATGGTCTTATCCAGATCGGATACCTCTTCCGGTGCGTTTGGCTGCACATACTCGCCCGATTCGGACGTGGTGGTGACCGATCCATCATTCACAACGTGCTGATTTGCATCCGCGGCAGCGCTTGCGTCCGCGTCTGCGTCGGTCAGCTCAACGTTCTCGTCGGTCGGCTCCGGCGTACCCATTGGTTCATCGGTCGGGCCTTGCGTTTGCGTCGCTTCGGGAGAAGGGCTGAGCGTCGGTAAAACGGTTGCTTTGGCCTTATATGCTTCGAGCAGAGCGTTGGCGTTGTTCGCCGCCGCTTGTCCTTCGAAGAGTTTAAAGCCGAGCAAAACCAAGGCGACTAAGCCGAGCAAAATCGCGGTGAGGCCAAGCGCACGAATCGCGCGCATCTCGCGGTGGTTTTTTTGGTTGGTTTCGTGATGTTCATCACGGATGGATAGCAGCCCGTTCGTCTCTCCCCGCTTATGCGACGGTTTGTTTCTTACGGATTCCATACCATACCCCCGCTGCGGCAAGTAGCGCCGCGGCCGTACCGCCCAGCACATAGATCAGCGTCATATCCTGACCCGTCTGCGGAAGCGAGCTCAGGCCAGTGATCACGACGGGGACGTACACCTTGTTGCCGGAATCACTGTTGATCCAGGCATAGACGCGTGTGCCGCTCGAGGAGGTGTTGTAGCGTGCGTAAAGTTGAATTCTCGCAACGCCGTCCGTCATGACCGCGCGGCTATCGTTGAGCGCTGCGCTGGAAACGGACAGATAAGAAGAGGACCAGCTCCAGTGTGCAACGCTGGTATCGTCGTTGACAACAGAGCCGTTCGCTTCATGCAGCGTCAAGGTGTAATCGCCGTAACGATCGCTATTATTAAGCGTGGCGTCGCCTGTTAGCGTCAGGTAACGCGCGGTGCGAACGTTGACGGTCGAGGTCTTGGATGCAGTATACGTGCCCGCACCCGCGATTGTCGCGGTGACGGTGGAGCTAGCATTCACGCCGGTGGAGTTGGAGAGGAACGTCGCCGTTGCGGTCAGCGTGCCGCTGCCGGAAAACGTCGTGGGTGCTACGGTCAGCGAACCTGCGGTCGAGTTGCTGTTACCCCAGGAGATGGTGGATGCGGAGCCGATCAAGTCGCCGCCGTATTGAACCGTCAACTGAATCGAACCAGCGGTGTTTGCCGCGGTGATGTTCTGCTCGGTGGGCGTGATGGTGATGATCGGGTTGACCGTCACCGTGCAGGTTTTGCTCTGCGCGCCATTTGTGGCGGTGATGGTCGCGGTGCCCGCGCCAACTGCCTGAACGAGGCCGGAGGCGTTGACGGTTGCAACCGCATCACGCGAGGAAGCCCAGGTCGTGCCAGCCACTACGTTTCCGACGGTGAGCGCCTTGGAAGAGCCGCCATCGAGTGTGATCGCCGGATCGCTGATGGTCATGGCTAGCACGGTGATGGTCGCGGTTGTGGTATAAGGCGTACCGGAAGGGCCATCGGTTACGGTGATCTTGACTGTGGCAGTTGTGCCGGGCGTCAGGCCGGTAACCGTCGTACTGTCCGCCGAGGTGCTCGAAAGGGAAACATTCGCGCCGCCGGTTTCAACGGACCATACATTGACTCTTCCAACATCAAAAGTGCCCGCCGGGATGGCGTTGAGCTCAACCGTTCCGCCAACGGGGATGCTGTAGCTGGCGCCGCCGGTGGTCGTGATGGACACGCCGGTGATGGCGGCCAACGCGGTGCCCGGTACGGCGGTGATGACCAGGGCGAGCATGAGCATAGTGAGCACAGCCGCCACTTTGAGAAGCATGTTTTTCTTCATTTGTCTTTCCTCCTAATTTGTCGGAGCGTCGAGTTCGGATGAAACGGGAGTTTCATGGACTGATACCATCATACGAATGTAGCCGTCTAAAGTCAACAAGCGTGAGGAATCGTTTTCTCTTTCTTAACTAGATTGTTACGAAATCGCCGACTTTTTGTGAAATTTGTATAGATAACCCACAATTCGTATCTATAAATTTAGAAGCGGATTTCTCTTCCGGATTGCTTTGAGCGAGTGCTTTTCGCACCGGAAAGCAGCACTCAAAGAGAAGCATTAGCGGTAAAACGTGTTACCGCCGACGAACTCGCGTAGAATCGACGTTGGCGGGATTTCATCCTCCACGTTCGCCTCGACGAAATAATTGAGAAACTTCACGATCGAGCGCGCTTCGTCATAATAGACGCTCTCCGGCTGCACGGCGGAAAGAAGCGGGAAGATGTGCTTCTTCAGCACGGCAGGTTCGTAGATGAGCGTGGTGTTGAAGATTGCGTCCGCATCCTCTTGGAACGGAAAAATCCATTTCTCCTCGCCAGCGCGAACGCTGTCCCACATGGAGAGCGTTCGCTCGACGGAAGCGCCGCGCGTCTCGTGGTCGCGCACCATGCGGCGAAGCAGCCTCAGATACGTGGTTGGTACACGGTTGTGATCGTCGAGGTTGAGCGTGGTGAGCGCAGAGACATAGAGCCGAAAAATCAGCTTTTTATCGACCGCGTCCGGCAAGAGACGGGGGTTTAATCCGTGTAAGCCTTCAATGACCAGCGGCGTGTTTTCGTCAACACGCAGCCGAATGCCTTTCTCGCAACGATGCTGTGTAACGAAATCAAAGAGTGGCAGTTCAACCTCTTCGCCGCGCAATAACCGCGTGAGATCCTCTTGAAATTGCGGGATATCGAGCGTTGCGATATCCTCCAAGTCAACCGTTCCGTCAGGTCCGGGAACTAGCTGATCGCGATTGAGATAATAATTATCCAGAGAAACCAGAATTGGCGTCTTGCCGTGCACGCGCAGCTGCGTACAGAGACGGTTTGCGCTTGTGGTTTTACCACTGCTGGATGGCCCCGCGATGAGCACCGCGCGCGCGCCGCGCTTGATGATCTCGTCCGCCAGCTGGGCAAAGCGCTTTTCGTGCAGCGCTTCATTGACGCGAATCAGCGTGCGCACTTCCCCGTTGAGCACCATATCGTTGAGGTCTGCAACCACGGCGCAGTGCAT
>JBDKRF010000163.1:0-3047 GCA_039683525.1 Clostridiaceae bacterium | reverse complement strand
GAAGGATCTGGATGAGAGCACGGAGCTTGTACATGGCCTCGTAGACGAGATGCTCAGCAAGCAAGTAGACGGCATCATCTATATTGGATGCCACAGTCATGTGGTCGTCTCTCTGTCCGACCATCCGGAACCGCAGTTCGTCTGCGCCTACTGCACCAGTTTGGATTCCTCCATCCCATCCATCATCTATGACGACAAAAAAGCTGCTTTCGAGGCGACCGAACGATTGATTCGCGTTGGCGGACGAACCATTGGCATGATCGTGGGACCTACCGACAGCAGCCATTCCTATAACCGCACGCGCGGGCATCAGGAAGCGCTCTTTGCGCACGGCGTCCCGTATAACCCCTCCCTGACCCTGGTCGGAGACTGGGGACGCGACTGTGGCTACACGCTTGGCGAACAGTTGATCAAATCCGGCGCGACTGCGATCTTTGCACACAACGACCTGATGGCGACCGGCGTTCTAGACTACTGCAACGCCAACGGCATCGAGGTCGGCAAGGACATTCTGCTGATCGGATTTGACAACCGCGAAATCTCAGCGGTTTGCCGCCCGCAGCTTTCAACCGTTGCCCTGCCGCTATTCGAGATCGGTCAAAAGGCTGCACATATTATGCTTGACATCCTATGCGGCAAAGGATTCCCTGCCGAGCACGAAATCATGCTTGAGTGCTCGATCATCGAACGTGAATCTACGCTAGGCGTGCGGGGGTAACCATGACAACCCGGATTCAGATTGACACCAAGGCCATCATCGGGTCTATCGATGATCGCATCTACAGTTCGTTTATCGAGCACATGGGTCGCGCAGTCTATACCGGCATCTATGAGCCGGAACACGAGAGCGCGGACGCGTTCGGATTTCGCCGGGACGTCATCGAGCTCATTCGACCGCTGAACCTTGCCTGTATCCGTTATCCCGGCGGCAACTTCCTCTCCGGTTACAATTGGCAGGACGGCATCGGCCCGAAAGAGAAACGTCCCGTGCGGCCGGAGCTCGCGTGGTTTGCGTTGGAGCCGAATCAGGTCGGCACGGACGATTTCTTGCAGTGGTGCGAGCGCATCGGTACCCAAGCTATGCTTGGCGTCAACCTCGGAACGGGCACGCCGCAGAGCGCCTGCGACCTGTTGGAATACGTCAATAGCGATTTGCCGACGCATTTTGCCGATCTTCGCCGTGCAAACGGGCGCGAGGAGCCATACGGTGTGAAGCTCTGGTGCCTCGGCAACGAGATGGACGGCCCCTGGCAAATCTGCGCCAAGACCGCAGAGGAGTATGGCCGCATCGCCAGCGAAACCGCAAAGATGATGAAGTGGCTCGATCCCTCGATTGAGCTGGTCGCCTGCGGCAGTTCTTATCGGAGTATGCCGACCTTCGGTGCATGGGAAAAAACCGTGCTCACGCACTGCTATCCGTATATCGACTATTTATCTCTGCATCAGTATTATCAAAATAACGACGATGATATCCCCTCATTTCTGGCGCGCAGCGTGGAGATGGAAGGATTTATCCGCGAGGTTGCGGAGATCTGCCGCGCCGAAAAAGCGCGCCGAAACAGCGAGCGCGATGTTTTCCTCTCGTTTGATGAATGGAACGTCTGGTATCATTTTCAGAAAAGCGGCGTAATACCGGAAAAGTGGACGTTCCCGCGCGCCATTGAAGAAGAAGTCTACGACGGAGCGGATGCACTGCTGGTCGGCTGCATGATGAATGCGCTATTGCGCAACGCGGACGTGGTGAAGATCGCGTGCCTGGCGCAGCTCGTCAACACGATCGCCCCAATCATGACCGAACCAAATGGCAGTGCATGGGTTCAGACCATCTATTACCCGTTCTTATTCGCCTCGCGATATGGGCGCGGCAGTTCGTTGCACATTTCGATTGATTCTCCGACCTACGCCTGCGCGGTAGGCGATGAGATCCCCTATGTCGATGGCGCTGCAATCCTGTCCAAGGGAAAAAATGAAATTGTGCTGTTTTTAGTAAACCGTGACATTGAGAATCAACAGGTTTGTCAGATTATTCTTTCGAGTCCGGATTCGTTCTCCGTATTGGATTGTGTTTCCTTATGCGACTTCACCGTTGATTCTGTAAACACCGCGACTCATTCTCCAGTTTATCCCAAGCAAAACAACGATTATTCATGCTCCGAGCATATGATAACTGTAACTCTGCCGAAGTTTTCGTGGAACATGGTTCGAATCCAGAATGTGAAAATGAATCCTACCGCCTGATGTTTATCGTCATCAATAGCGGCTTATAATCGCTTATAATCGTTAAAAATACATTTTAACTTATCCGCAAAGATCGGCGAATATCATCGATTGAGTCGCATATTCTTAATCATTCAACGCATGAATTCGTGCTCATAACCCGGAAGTCGTTGGTTCAAGCCCGATCCCCGCAACCAAATAGACAAAGGCCATCCAGCCGGATGGTCTTTGTTTATTTTATTGGTTCTGCACGATACATCGGGGCAAGAGAGAAAGCTCCTGACCCATATTCGGGTGTAGATCATCAACAAGCTTATCTTTATTAAATCAGTTTAACGAAAAATCTCTCAAGTGCAGAATATAGAGATTTAATACGGATGGTAACCTTTTCAAGATACTTGTCAAGTAACGAATTGATCAGTTTACCAAATGATAATTT
Organism: Clostridiaceae bacterium; assembly: GCA_039683525.1. Taxonomy (GTDB): domain Bacteria; phylum Bacillota; class Clostridia; order Christensenellales; family CAG-138; genus UBA7703. The sequence goes on along the minus strand of JBDKRF010000163.1, from coordinate 391 downwards.
CCAGAAAATTGTATCAATTAGCGCACAACAAACAAAAACAATCATCACAGAAACGAAAAAGTGCACGAAATACAACGGAGTGCCAACACAGGCAGAACTATTGAATATCGTCCCCCACAATATAGGACGGATCAGAAAGTTATCATGGATCAGATAAATGCCAAAGGATGTAGATGCGATTCCGTTGATCAGTTTAGAATAAAATGGTTTCGTTTGCGACATTGCTAAAAACAATTCTAATGCGCACATTGCACCCGGGAGCCTGTTATATTCAGAAAAGTATGTGATGTATTTTCTAAAAACACCAGAATAGTTTAACAGATATGACGGCGCTGTAATAGAAGCCAGAAGAATAAAGGCCCAAAATCCAAACAAAGCAAAATGGCGGGAT
>JBDKRF010000162.1:0-4496 GCA_039683525.1 Clostridiaceae bacterium | reverse complement strand
AGAAGATTGGCTTTACGGGTCAGTTCCTGATCGAACCAAAGCCCAAGGAACCGACCAAGCACCAGTATGACTTTGATACGGCAACGGTGCTCTCGTTCCTTCGCAAGTATAAGCTTGAGCCGTATTTCAAGATGAACATCGAGGCAAACCACGCGACGCTTGCCGCACATACCTTCCAACACGAGCTGAACATGGCGCGTATCAACGGCGTATTCGGCAGCGTGGATGCTAACACCGGAGACCCGATGCTCGGCTGGGACACGGATCAATTCCCGACAAGTGTTTACGACACCACGCTGGCTATGTACGAGGTTCTGCTTGCAGGCGGCTTCACAACCGGCGGACTCAACTTCGACGCAAAGGTTCGCCGCGGTTCCTTCCAGGAGGACGACCTCTTCCTCTCCTACATTGCTGGAATGGATACGTTTGCAAAAGGTCTGCGCGTCGCCAGCAAACTCGTGGAAGACGGCGTGTTTGAGCAATTCGTCACCAAGCGCTATGAGAGCTACACGGAAGGCATCGGCAAAGACATTGTTGGCGGACGCGTCGGATTCTCGGAACTCGAAGCATACGCCCTGATTCATGGGGTCACCCCAAACACCTCCGGTCGTCAGGAATATCTGGAGTCCGTTCTCAATCAATACATCCTCGAAGGCTGAGCCTTCGTCCATTCGGTGTGGCGCTCGCGCTGCACCGAACCGTTTTATCCGCTTCATGCGCGCGTCATACGCGCCGTTCGCCGGTCGCCTGCCTGCTGTAACTCCTTTACTGCTGGGGCGATCTACGGGGAACCGCGCACGGCAACGTGTGTGTCTGACTGTGTCAGCGCAGCGTTCCCGTTCAAGAATCTGTCAGGATTCGACACGCGACTGGAGAACCTGCTGGTCAAGGTAAACTGTCTGCATCTGGGCAATGCGGAGCAGCGGCCGAGACAGGCGCAATCGTTATTCTTCTTTTCCTCTCTCCTCGAATTATCCCCGACGGACAGCGGTTTCTACATCGTTTGGATGATGCGGTGTGGCAAGCGTCTGTTCGCGGGGATAATTCATTTTTTATATTGTTTTTTAATCTTGTTATGCTTGCGCCGGACTTGACGAAGAAAGAAAATCTAGGTACGATCATAGTAATCAATCTCAGTTATTCTCAAAGGAATTGAAGGATGGTAAATCGGATGGGACAAGCATTGCTTTATGCGTCGGCGGGAACGGGCTTTACGTTTTTAATGACGACGCTTGGCGCCGCTATGGTGTTTTTCTTCCGCAAGCAGATGTCGGGTAAAGTGCAGAAGGTGTTTATGGGGTTTGCGGCGGGCGTGATGATCGCGGCCTCCGTTTGGAGCCTGTTGATCCCCGCTATTGATGAGGCACAGGCAGCGGGTCACATTGGTTGGATTCCCGCAGCGGGCGGATTTCTCCTCGGCATCGGGTTCTTGCTCGGGCTGGACTACCTGATTCCCCACCTCCACCCCGCCTCGGCGAACGCGGAAGGCCCAAGCACCTCCATGAAGCGCACTTCGCTGCTCGTGATGGCGGTCACGCTGCACAATATCCCTGAAGGCATGGCGGTCGGCCTTGCGTTTGCGCTTGCAGCACAGCACGGGGCCGCTTCTCCCGCAGCTTTTGCGGCGGCGCTTGCGCTCGCGCTCGGCATCGGCATTCAAAACTTCCCCGAAGGCGCGGCGATCTCGCTGCCGCTGCGGCAGGAGGGCATGAGCGTCAAGAAGTCGTTCGTCAGCGGCATGCTCAGCGGCATCGTGGAGCCGATCTTCGGCATCCTCACCGTGTTGGTATCCTCGCTGATCGCGCCTTACATGCCCTGGATGCTCTCTTTTGCGGCGGGTGCTATGATGTATGTCGTCGTGGAGGAACTCATCCCTGAGGCGCATCTGGGCGAGCACAGCAACATCGGCACCCTCGGCGTCATGGGCGGGTTTCTGGTCATGATGATTCTCGACGTCGCGCTGGGGTAATCTCTGCACAACAAAATAATCCCGGCAATCAAAAAGAGGTTCCGTTACCGGAGCCTCTTTGTGTTTGATACGATATTTGTCTGTCCGCGTTGATCTTATGAAAGTTTGCAGAGCGCTTTGGCGATCTTCGCCGCCACCCGCGCATTGTTGTAGGCCAGCTGCACGTTGGATGCAAACGACACACCCTTGGTGATCTCCTTGATTTTAGCAAGAAGAAACGGCGTGATGTCCTTGCCGCGCACGCCCTTTTCATCCGCCTCGACAAGCGCCTCGTTGATAACGCCTTCCATATAGTCATAATCCAGCGCGTATGCTTCGGGAATCGGGTTGCCGATGAGCACGCCGCCCTCCAGATTTAGGTCCCACTTCGTCTTGATGATGGCGGCGATCTCCGACTCGTCCTTTGCGGCGTAGTCCACGCCAAAGCCGCTCTTACGGCAGTAGAACGCTGGAAAATCAGAGGTACCATTGCCGAGCACGGGTACGCCCATGGTCTCGAGATATTCGAGCGTACGCCCGATATCGAGAATTTGCTTGGCGCCCGCGCAAACCACCGCAACAGGCGTCTGCTTGAGCTCCTGCAGGTCGGCGGAGACGTCCATCGTCACCTCACCGCCGCGATGAACGCCGCCGATACCGCCGGTGGCAAACACCTTGACCCCCGCCATAGCAGCGCAGATCATCGTGGTTGCGACGGTGGTGGCACCGTTTTTCTTCATGGCAAGATAGGTTGCCATATCTCTGCGGCTGACCTTGCCGACGTTCTCCGCGCGGCACATGGTCTCAAGCTCTGCGGGGCTCAGGCCGACTTTAATGCGGCCATTGATCAGCGCGGTCGTCGCGGGAACTGCGCCCTCTGCGCGAACCACCTTCTCCACCTCTGCGGCAAAGCCGACGTTTTCAGGATACGGCATGCCGTGGCTCAAAATCGTACTCTCCAGCGCAACCACGGGTTTATTGTGGTCAAGCGCCTCCTGAATCTCCGGCAAAACATCCAAATATTGCTTCATCTGCATTTTTACTTGCTCCTTTCGGGCACGGTTGCCCTTTTACAGTCGATATCGTGTTGCGTTCGCTCTCACGAGCGCGTCGCTCATATCCGGGTTGATCGTCGTCATGCTTTGTATTGCGGTGATGCCGGAGGCCAGCGCGTAGTCCAGCATCTCCTCCACCGGCAAACCATCTACCAGCGCATGGGTAAAGCCCGCCAGAAAGGCGTCTCCCGCACCGGTCGCATTCACCATCTGCGAAACGGGCCGAAGCGAGCGGAACAATCTTACTCCGTTTGCGTCCGCATAATAGCAGCCCTTTTCGCCGCGGCTAACCGCAATGCGCACAACCCCGCGCGTCAGCAGCGCCTCGCAGGCGCGCTCAATCTGCGCTTCTGTCTCCGTTGGCAGGCCGGAGAGAATGCTCAGCTCCATGACGTTTGGCTTCATTGCGTAAAACTTTCCCGCGATGGGCTCCATCTGCCGCGCGTACGCGGTTGAGACCGGATCGATCAGAACGGGTGTCTTACCTGCCGTGACGGAGATCAAATAGTCGAGCAGATGCACAGGTAGGCACGCGTCGCAGACGATCGCCTCCGCACCATGCAGCAGGTTCTCGTTCGCGTCAAGATACGCAATCGGCAGGTCTTCGATGATGCGCATATCTGACATGCCGAGCAGCATATCGCCCCGCTCATCGAGAATCGCAATGTAGCTGGATGATACCGCGCCCGGCTTTTGCAGTAAGTGCGTCATGTCGATGCCCGCAGCCTTGCTGTCGCGAACGATCTTCTCGCCGTAGAGATCATCTCCCACGGCGGAAAGCAGCGCGACAGAAACACCCTGCCGCACAAGGTTCTCGAGGATGTTGCGCGTGACCCCGCCGACCGAGGTCGCCATGTATCCGGGGTTACTGTCACGCATCACGATGGACTTTCTGCTGCGGCCATGTATATCCACATTGGCTGCACCAACACCGACGACTCTGGCCTGCTTGAGTTCGCTCATGTGCTCATCCCCCGTGTGTTTCGTTCCCTCGTGCCGCGCTTCTTGCGTTTCATCATCCGCTGGAGCCCTGCGCCACGCAATACAGTATACTCGTACCCCCGCTGATTTTCAAGCGCGCGGATATGTCACTCGTGTGTGCGAAAAGCGAAATCAAAGCGCCAGAAACCAGTAATTACCCGCCAGATTTCACCAAAGTGATTGCGTTTTGCCATCTCGTCGTTTAGAATGAACGCATTGCGCCGCCGGAAACCCGGCTGCGCCGATCTCTTGAGGAGGAATCATGGGCGCCTTTGACGGCTATTATCTCTATTGTGATCTGGATGGAACACTCTTTGACGACGATAAGCGCGTCTCTTCAGAGAACCGCGCAGCCATCGAAGCTTTCGTGCGCGAAGGCGGAAGATTTGGTGTCGCAACCGGGCGCGTGCCTTCCATCATCGGCGAAATCGAGCGCGCGCTGCCGGTCAACGCGCCATGCATTCTGCTCAATGGTGCGGGGCTTTACGACCTGAACGAAAAGCGTTTTCTTG
>JBDKRF010000161.1:0-2969 GCA_039683525.1 Clostridiaceae bacterium | reverse complement strand
TCACGGGTTACTATTGCGTCTCCGTGCACGACACGCTCAAAGAGGGCTTCATCGCGCCGCTGTACATGAGCATCATCTGCCGCGTGAAGCCCAGCGACAACGATTTTGAAGACAAGACGGGCTACATCAGCGGGAATCTGGTCAACATGCGCACGGGTCCCGGAACGGGCTACCGCGTGATCGACAAGCTCAACAAGGGGGTCGAGATCGTTGTGCTCAGCGTCGGGATTGACTGGTACAAGATACAGGTGAAGAGCACCGGTATATCGGGCTATGTGTACGGCAAGTATGTAACGCTGAAGAATCCCGGCTCCACACCCACGCCGGAGCCACCCGTGCTGCCGGACTTTGGCACAAGAGGCTTCATCAACGCAAACGGCGTGAACATCAGAAGCGGCCCGTCCGCGGATTATGATAGCGTCGGCCTTCTGAACAAGGGTGAGCCGCTGAGATATGAGGGCGCTTACGGCAACTGGTTCAAGGTCTCCGCGCTCTATGCGCGCCTGGTCGGCTGGGTGTATGCGGACTTCATCGACATCCCGGATCCGACGCCGACCCCGCAGCTCACACCACAACCGAGATAACGATCGCCTGATGCAGGCAATGCAAACATCGCTCACCGGGGGTTGTCCGAAACGGGCAGCCCCGTTTGCTTGACAGAGATTTTCGGGTGAACCGAGGCGCAAGCCGGTAATTTCGACTAAACTGCACATATTTTCTCGTGTTTTTTTCAGCAAAACACTCGCCCTCGCGCAAAAGTTGGAGTATGATAATCGAGATACTGTGATGCAAGCGCATGGGTGCGATCAACGGATGGGAATCGTTTGCTCGCTTTACCGCGCAAGAGGAGGAATCATACTTTGGATGCTACGTTAAAACAGCGACTGGAGCGCTTTGCGCTTGAGATTCGCATCGGCGTGCTGGAACAGATGAAAGCACGCGGATTTGGCCACGTTGGCGGCTCGTTGAGCATTGCGGACGCGCTCGCCGTTCTCTATGGCTCGCAGATGCGATTTGACCCGAAGAACCCCGGCTGGGCGGAGCGGGACAAGCTCGTCTGCTCGAAAGGGCACGCCGGCCCCGCGGTCTACGCGGCGCTCGCGCTGAAGGGCTTCTTTCCTTATGAAGTACTCAAGACGCTCAACCAGCCCGGCACGAGCCTGCCGAGCCACTGCGACCGCAACAAGACGCCGGGCGTTGACATGACCACCGGCTCTCTGGGACAGGGCACTAGCCTTGCCTGCGGCATGGCGCTCGGCGAAAAGCTCCGCGGACGCGACGCAAGGGTCTTCCTCGTCGTCGGCGACGGCGAAGCGAACGAGGGTCAGGTTTGGGAAGCTTGCATGTTTGCCGCGGCGAAAAAGCTCGGCAATCTCGTGCTGCTTCTAGACGTCAACGGAAAGCAGCTCGACGGCTGCACGAAGGACATCCTCGATACGTTCGACCTGGCGGCGAAGCTCAAGGCGTTCGGCTTTGACACCGTCAGCATCGACGGAAACGACATCGAGGCGGTCTACAACGCACTCGAGCGCACGAGACAGGGCGGAGACAAACCCTACGCCGTCGTGCTCAACACCATCAAGGGCAAAGGCGTTGCCGGCGTGGAACAGGCCAAGAGCAACCACAGCATGGCGGTTTCGACCGACCAGTGGAATGAATGGCTGCTTTCGCTGACCGCGCAGCTGGATTGAGGAGGGAATCGTAATATGGAACTGATTTATGATGGAAGCATGGATTCCCGCCTGTTTAAGGACGTACTCGGCAAGACGATTCGCGTGCTGAGCGAACAGGACAGCGACTTTATCTATCTCGACGCGGATTTGATGAGCTGCATCGGTACCAGCGGCTGGGCTTGCGAAAACCCGGATCGCGGCATCAACTGCGGCATTTCGGAAGCAAACATGATCGGCGTGGCATGCGGCCTTTCCGCAACCGGCTTTAAGCCCGTGGTGCATACGTTTGGGCCTTTTGCCTCGCGCCGCGTGTTTGATCAGGTGTTTCTTTCGGCGGGATACGCCAAGAACGATATCACCATCATCGGCACCGACCCCGGCGTGACGGCGACCTTCAACGGTGGCACGCATATGCCGTTTGTGGATAGTGAACTCTATCGCACGATTCCGACCGCGACGATCATCGACATCACCGATGTTCCGATGCTCATCAGCGTGCTCAAGCAGTGCAAGGAGCTGCCGGGCGTGAAATACATCCGCGTCGGCAGAAAGAACGCCGCAAAGGTGTTTGCGGACGGCACGGAGACGCCCATCGGCCCAGCCATCACCCTGCGCGAGGGCAAGGATGTCGCAATCTTTGCCAGCGGCATCATGGTGCACGAGGCGATGCAGGCGGCAAACAAGCTCGCCGAGAGCGGCATCGACGCCGCCGTGGTCAACTTCTTTACGATCAAGCCCCTTGATACAGACGCGGTGAAGAAGTACGCCAAGCAGTGCAAGAACATCGTCGTGACCGAGAACCACAACCGCATCGGCGGCCTCTACAGCGCGGTTTGCGAAACGCTTGCCCGCGAGAACACGGCAAAGATCGACGTCGTCGCGGTCAATGACGAATACGGCGAAGTCGGCCCGCAGGATTATCTGCAAAAGAGATTTGGCCTCACCGCGGATCATATCGTGGAGACGGTCAAAGCGCTGGTTAAGTAATACAATTACATTTAAAAACAAAAAATGCGTAGAAGAGGGGACATGTTCCCCTCTTTTCGACCATTGGTGGCAGTTTAGGCATCAGATTCCCTAAAAAGTGTTGCACGAATATGTGCTTTCGATTATGATGCTTGTAATAGATATGTAGCGAAACGGTCGCGCAGTGCGCGATACAGGAGAACGACATGGAGTTTCAAATCGAAGACGGACGAATTTTCAACGTAAACGAACAGAACGAGGTGATGGCTGAGGCGACCTATGTCTACCTCAGCGACGGCGTGGTCGATATCGAACACACCTATGTCAGCC
>JBDKRF010000160.1:0-15661 GCA_039683525.1 Clostridiaceae bacterium | reverse complement strand
GTTGTTCTCCCTTGCAATCGCAGGCATCCGTTCGGATCACGACCGGATGCTTCTCCGGGCTGAGCAGGCAGGAGAGATGATGCGGATCGTAGCCTTGTTGACGCACAAGGTCGAGTTCTTGCGTGAGCGCCCCATTGACGCTGCTTTTCAAAAGACGATTATACAGTTCTTCAAATGTCATACGATCACCTCAGATCAAGTTCTATCTTATCATGAGAAAAGGGTTGCTTCAAGACACGTAACCTAAGCAGAATTTCGCAATTCATTCTTCAAAACTTCTGTATCGAAATTGTGCGAAAAAGGATATTGACAAACGCGAGTCATCGCGTTTATACTGTGCATGCTGTATATGAACAGTAGACGAGGAGTGTGATCGATTGAACATCATCATCAGCAACGCAAGCAATCTGCCGATTTACGAGCAGATCTATACGCAAATCAAAAACGCGGTCTTGATTGGCGATCTTACGGAAGGGGATGCCTTGCCATCCATCCGGCAGCTCGCAAAGGATCTGCGCATCAGCGTGATTACGACCAAGCGTGCTTACGATGAGTTGGAGCGCGATGGGTTTGTCTACACGGTTGCCGGCAAAGGGTCCTATGTTGCGGCGAAGAACACGGGCATCATTCGCGAAGGACAGCTCAAAGAGATTGAAGAACATATGCGCGAGATCATTCGGCTGGCGCTCGCCTGTGAACTTTCGCGTGAGGAGTTAGTCGAGCAGTTTCGCGTGATCATAGAGGAGGAGTACAACAAGTGAATGCGATTGAATTAAATGGGGTATCAAAACAATACGAAGGATTTCTGCTGGAAAACGTCAGCTTTACGCTGCCGCGCGGCACAATCCTTGGCTTGGTCGGTGAAAACGGCGCAGGAAAGAGCACAACCATCAAGCTCATCATGAACGCGATCCCGCGCAACGGCGGATCGATTCGCGTGTTGGGTGAGGATAATCTCTCGCCCGCATTTCAATTGGTGAAGGACGATATCGGCGTCGTGCTCGACGAAGCATATTTTCCGGAGGTCCTGACCGCAAAGCAGGTTGGTTCTGTGATGAAAAACACCTACAAGCGCTGGGAGGGTGAGGTATACAAGCAATATCTCAAGCTGCTGGATATTCCGATGGACAAAACATTCCGCGATTTCTCCCGCGGCATGAAGATGAAGTTTGCCATTGCGGTCGCGCTTTCCCATCAACCGAAGTTGCTGATTCTGGACGAGGCAACCAGCGGACTCGACCCCATGGTGCGGGACGAAATACTAACGCTGTTCAACGACTTTACGCGGGATGAAGAACATTCGATCCTGTTATCTTCCCACATCGTGAGCGATCTGGAGAAGGTTTGCGACTATATCGCGTTTCTCCATAAAGGGAAGCTTGTTTTGTGCGAGGAGAAGGATCGTCTTCTAGAGGAGTATGCGCTCGTCAAGACGTCGCAGTCCGCGCTGGATCAGCTACCGCAGGATGCGATCATCAGCAGCAAAGCAAGCCCTTATGGAACAGAAGCGCTCGTGAAGAAGGCAATGCTGCCGCACGGCATGCAAACGGAGTTTACGACACTGGAAAACATCATTCTATTTCTTGCTAAGAGAGGTGAGCGCGCATGAAAGGCCTGCTCCTTAAGGACTACTATACGCTGCTGAAACAGCTTCGGTTTTATCTGATTTTCCTGTTGATCTTTTCGATCATCCCGAACATGAACCTGTCTACCATCGCGATCGTCTACGCGGCAATGCTGCCCATCACGGTCATCGCGTATGACGAGCGCAGCAAGTGGGATCAACTCGCCGCGATGATGCCGTATTCTAAGCGTGAGCTGGTGTTCAGCAAGTACCTGCTCGGCTATATCGCTGTGGCGGTGTTCAGCCTGATCACGCTTGCGTTGCAGGCGGGAATCGGCTTGATTGGAAAGAGCGGGTTTACCGCGGAGCAGGCAATGGCCATTTTCGTCACCGCTGCTGCCGGATTAATCCTGCTTGCGATTAACTTGCCGTTCATGTTCTGGCTCGGCGTAGAGCGGGGCAGGGTCGTGTTCATGATCTTGATTGGCGTCACCGTATTCCTCGGCATGATGAGCGCGGACAGCGCTAAAAAACTGCTCACCGATGAGACAATAACGCCCGCGATGCTGATTCTGATCAGCGGGGGTGCAGCATTGATCAGCAACGTGGTATCGCTTGCGATCTCTAGCAGAATCTATCAAAAGAAAATAAAGTAATCACGCGAATCATCATTCGATCACAGAAATCATAAAATCGCCCGGCATTGCTGCCGGGCGATTTTTCAGGGGATAGGGGTTGAGGTTTGGGGTTGGGGAAGGATTTTCTATCTATCACCATGGTTAACACGCGATAAGATAGAGCAAAAAAAGAGGCGCTGTTCGTTTTTTCGACAGCGCCCTTGCTTGTTGATGGTACTATAAAGGAATCGCTGCGAAAAAGCAAGAGCGAATTTACTATTTTCTAAATCTTTCTTAGTAATCATTTCGATCCTTTCTGAAAACTGGTTTTTACTTGTTTATGAGTGCTTTATTTAAAATTGTGTCAAATTTGTTTCTCTTTGAAATTAGATATTGACACCATTGCTACTACTGAATATAATGCAGTAGTAGATGATGACTTCGATGAATGAGAAGCGGAGGAAGTTAGATGAACATACAATATAAGAAAGGGGTGCTGGAACTCTGCGTACTGTCGTTATTGGCAAAGAGAGACTGGTACGGATATGAAATCTCCGAATATCTCTCCCAAAAGATCGACATTGCGGACGGAACAGTTTACCCGATCTTGCGAAAGCTTAAGAGCGATGGTCAGGTAACGACCTATCTCTCGGAAGACAGCGGAGGCCCGCCCAGGAAGTATTATTCCTTGACGGAGCTGGGACGAACGACCTATGAAGCGGATCGAAACGATTACCTAAATTTTGCGGCGACGGTAGAAACGATACTGGAGGATTAAGAAGATGACAAAGCAGGAATATCTAAACGAACTGAAGGCGGAGCTCACGAAAAACGCAGTACCGGATGCGGAAGAGGTTCTCTCCGAATACGAGCAGCACTTTCTATTTAAACTGGCGGATGGATTCACCGAAGAAGAGGTTGCCGCCAAGCTGGGCGCACCTGCGCAAATCGCGATACAATTCGCGGGCTTGCCCAAGGCGCAAAAACGTAAGGGCGGCAGAAAGACGCTGCTCGTGCTCTGGCTCACCATCATCGGTATTTTTGAAGTGATGCTCTACGGCGCATTCCTCTACTTTATTGTAGGACTCTTTATCGGTTCGCTGGTTCCAACAGCGCTCGGCGTAGAGCTCATCGCTGGCCTGAACTTCATGAACATTTTGCCTCCCATGCCGTATGGCGGCGCAATCGTGTTTGGCGTGATGCTGATCTCTCTTGGCGTGATTCTGTTTCTGTTTGCGGTGTACTGCTTTGCTTATCTGAGGCAGATGGTTCGCGCAAGCCTTCGCTGGAGAAAGAACATGATCCGCGAGGAAGCGCTTCCGTTGCTGCCGCTGAGCCCGCAGTTTGCGCCAAAGACACGCAGAACGCTCCGTGGGATTCTGCTTTGGTCGGTGCTGATCTTCGCCGTCACGTTCATCGCCGGATTCGCGATCCTGAGCCTCTACACGCATTCGTTCGGATTCTGGCATGCGCTCGGTTGGTTTGGTTATCCGGCAACGATCCATTGATCCTCAGCACAGAATTTACTTCGATAGATTAACAATAGAATCGATTTTTCAGAAAGGCTCATCATGAAAACAGCAGTGATAACGGGCGCGAGTTCCGGCATCGGACTCGCAGCTCTGGCGGAGCTTACGCAAAAAGGCTACCGTGTGATTGGAATCGGGCATGACGAAGCGCGATGCGAACAGGCAAAGAAGCGCATCCTCCAAAACACTCCGGAGGCAAACGTCGTGTTCCTATGCGCAGACCTCATGCAACAGCGCGAGGTAGAGCGCGTTGCAAACGAAATAAGGGACATTCTCAAGCGGGAACATGAAGACCGATTGGATGTTTTAATCAACAATGCCGGGTGCGTGAGAAGCTGGTATACCACGACCGAGGAAGGATACGAGCAGCAGTTTGCGCTCAATCACCTCGCAAGCTTTTTACTGACATACCATTTATTGCAGCCGCTACGCAGGGCGCAAGGCCGCGTGATCATGACCGGCAGCGAGAGCCATAAGCACATGCGCATGCATTGGAACGACGTCATGCTGACGCGCGGATACAACCCGCTGACGGCATACAAGCAATCCAAGCTCGCCAACATTCTCTTTGCAAAAGGGTTAAACGAGCGCTATCTCGGGGATGGTGTTCAGGCCTACGTGGTAGATCCGGGACTTGTTTGCACCGAGATCGGCTGTAAGAACACAGGGGGATTGGTGGATTGGGTTTGGAAGCAGAGGATGAAGCACGGCGTTGCGCCGGAGGTACCCGCAAAGACGTATGCGTATCTCAGCGAGATGAAGCCCGCACCGAGAGAGCTCTATTACCACCTCTGCAAGCCGAACCGCTACAGCGCGCAGGTGACGCGCGAGAACGCTAACAAGCTCTTTGCGCTCAGCGAGCAACTCTGCGGGATCGTTTATCCCGCATGGATCAATTTATAGATTAGTACACACTGCTGCGATGGAGCGCGGCAGAGAAAGGAATTCCATGAATGTTTTTATCACGGGCGCAAGCGGAGGCTTAGGCCGCGCGATGGCGAACGAATGCGCTAGACGCGGATACAATCTGTTTTTAACCGATGTCAACGAGAGCGGGCTCAAGGCGATTCAGCGCGGATTGGAGCGGCAGTTTGGCGTGACCGTTACCACCGCATCCTGCGACCTGACGCGCGAAGAGTGCGTCGATGCGCTGATGGAGAAACTCGACGCGTATCAGATTCGCTTCGACATGCTGCTCAACATTGCAGGCTTGGATTATGAAGGCAGCTTTCTGGAGCGGCGGAGCAGGGATATCTCCCGCATCATCTCGCTCAACAACGAGGCGACGCTGCGCATCACGCACGCGGTCTTGAGCCGCAGGAGGGAAGGGCAGCCGTTTTATCTGCTCTTTACATCGAGCCTTGCAAGCATGTACCCCATGCCTTTGAAAGCGACCTACGCCGCCTCTAAGCGTTTCCTGCTCGATATCGCAGTCGCGCTGGGCGCGGAGCTGAAGCACCAGCAGGTTCACGTGCTCGCGCTCTGCCCGGGTGGGCTTGCGACCACGCGGGAAGCGATGCAGGGCATCGCGGCGCAGGGCTTCTGGGGCGGGGCAACGACAAATCCGCTGGAACGCGTCTCCAAGCAAACCATCGATCGCGTGGAGCGTGGCAGCGGCGTGTTCATCCCCGGGGCGCTCAATCGCACGCTGACTTTCTTCGGGAATCTGCTTCCGCGCACTTGGGTTGCGGCGGCAATCTATCACCGCTGGAGCAAGGCGCAGGAACAATGGAATCCGGTGGAGTTTTCGTCCGGTGTGGCGAAGGGATGATTTTCTTCTGCTGCAAACGGAGAGAATAGGAGAAGTATCCGACCGGATACCCATAGACGCAACATTGCAAAACGGGAACTGATCCGATAGAATACTCCTTATGAAATTACAACCCGAATGCATCACCTGCATCATTGCGCAGGTCAAAAACGTCACCAACATGTTCAACCTGCCCGATGCGAAGCGAGACGCCGCGATGGCGGACACGCACGCATACCTTGCCGGTGCCAATTACGAAGGTTGCACGCCGGAATCCATGGGCGAGCTTTGGCAAATTCTCCTGCGGCATGTCGGCGGAGAAGACCCGTACGCGGGCATCAAGTCGCTCTGCAATCAGGAGGCGATGAAGATGCTGCCCGAAACGCAGGAAAAGATTGCGCGCGCAAAGGAACCGTTTATCGTCGCGCTCAAGTACGCCATTGCGGGGAACCTGATCGACTACGGTTTGGAGCACCCTGTTTCGATCGAGGAGCAGAATGCGCAGATCGACGCGATCGCGAACACTGCTTTTTCTATCGACAACAGCGATCAGCTCCTGTCCGCGCTCAAGAACGCGAAGACCATGCTGTATCTGGGCGACAACGCGGGCGAGATCGTGTTTGACAAACTACTGATCGAGCAGATTCGGACGCGGTTTCCGCAGATCGATCTTGCGTTTGTCGTGAAGGGCTCTCCCGTGCTCAACGACGTGACCCGCACGGATGCGGAAGAAGTCGGCATGCAGGACGTTGCCCGCGTCATCGACAACGGAGACGCCTCACCGGGCACGGTGCTGCCGCGCACGAGCGAAGCGTTTCGCAAATCATTTGCCGAAGCGGACGTGATCCTATCCAAAGGGCAGGGGAATTACGAAAGTCTCAGCGGCGTCGAGAAACACAACCTGTTTTTCCTCTTTACTGCGAAGTGTGATACGGTCTGCGTGGAGGCGGGCGTACCAAAGTTCTCGATCGTCTGCATGGAGAATCAAATACTTTAACTTCATCAAACACGCATCATAATAAAGAACGCTTTGTTTTTTTGACAGAGCGTTCTTTTTCTGTTCACTACAAATCGTAACGCTCTTTATTTATGGAAAATAGGAGCTTGATAACGGAAATATTCTTGACAGAGATCACATGAATGTTATAAAATAACATTGTCAAGAAAATGTTTAACATCAATTCAATCATACAAGGAGGCATACTATGGCAACACCGGTCATCATGCCGCGTCAAGGGCAGTCGGTTGAGAGCTGCATCATCACCGAATGGAAGAAAAAAGTAGGGGACAAGGTCGCCGTTGGAGACGTGCTGTTTTCCTATGAAACGGATAAGTCTACCTTCGAAGAACAAGCAAAAGTGGATGGAACGCTGCTCGCCGTGTTTTACAATGCGGAGGACGACGTTCCTGTTTTATTAAACGTCGCCGTCATCGGTAACCCCGGCGAGTCGTTTGCCGAGTTCGCGCCGGAAGGTGCAGCATCTGCCGCCGCACCCGCAGTGCAAGCAGAAACAATCACCACACCCGCCGTCGAAGCCGCGCCCACAGCGCAGGCAACCGCAGCAAGGGCAGAGGGCGTCTCTCCCCGCGCGAAGAACGCCGCCGAAAAACTCGGCGTCGATCCTACAGCCGCCGCACCCACCGGCCCGCACGGCAGAGTGATCGAGCGGGATGTGCTCGCACTCGCCAAAGAAGGCCGTTTCGGCGGCGAAGCCGTTGCGCAAAGCGCGGACACCGCTTCCGTTGCGACGAAAGCGAGCGAAGCGCCTGCCACAGTCAACGCGCTGGAGTATGACGAAATCAAGCTGCCGAACCTCCGCCGCATGATCGCCAAGACCATGCACGACAGCCTCGCGGAGATGGCGCAGCTCACGCACAACACCAGCTTCGACGCAACGAAGGTGCTCGCTTTCCGCGAGAGCCTGAAGGCTGCTCCCGAAAGTCTGGATCTGCCGAAGGTGACCATCAACGACATCATCCTGTTCGCCGTTTCGCGCGTATTGACCAAGCACGAAGGACTCAACGCGCATATGCTCGGCGACAAAATACGCTATTTCAAGCACGTCAATCTCGGCATCGCGGTGGATACCCCGCGCGGGCTTCTGGTACCGACGCTGTTTGCAGCAGAGACAAAAACGCTTGGGCAGATTGCCGCGGAGTCGAAAGCGCTCGCAAAATCCGCCATCGACGGCAGCATCAATCCCGATCTGCTGCAGGGCGGTACGTTTACCATCAGCAATCTCGGCCTCTATGGCATCGAGAGCTTTACGCCCGTCATCAACCCCCCGCAGGTTGCGCTGCTCGGCGTAAACTGCATCACCGAGCGCATCCGCACGGTGGAAGGGCAGATCACGGCTTACCCCGCGATGGGGCTTTCGCTCACCTACGATCACCGCGCGGTGGACGGCGCGCCCGCGAGCCGCTTCTTAAAAGATCTTGCAACCGCGCTGGAGCACTTTGACCTGCTCCTGATCGGTTGAGGAGGATAGGACGATGGCATTTGATTTAATCGTACTCGGCGGAGGACCGGCCGGCTATCTTGCCAGCGAGCGCGCGGGTCACGCGGGTCTTTCCGTACTCTGCATCGAGGAGCGCAGCCTCGGCGGCGTCTGCCTCAACGAAGGCTGCATTCCCACCAAGACGCTGCTGTATTCCGCAAAGATTTACGACGGCGCGTCGCACGGAGAAAAATACGGCGTTACCGCCGAAGGACTCAAGATCGACCACGCGAAGGTTGTTGCCCGCAAAGACAAGGTCGTCAAGACGCTTGTCGCGGGCGTTTCCGCGGCGCTCAAGGCAAACCACGTGACGGTAGTCAGTTCCCGCGGCGTGATCACGGGCAAGAATGACGAAGGATATACCGTGACCGCCAACGGCGAAACCTATGTCGGCAAGCGCCTCTTGATCGCGACCGGTTCGTCTCCTGCTGTTCCGCCGATTCCCGGCCTCAGAGAAGGTCTGGCCTCCGGTTTTGTCTGCACCAACCGCGAAATCCTCGCGCTGACCGAAAAACCGGAGCATCTTGTCGTCATCGGCGGCGGCGTCATCGGGCTGGAGCTTGCGAGCTATTTTACCTCAATCGGTTCCAAAGTGACCGTGATCGAGATGCTCGATCATATTGCGGGCGAAAACGACGCGGAATTGGTCGGCATCCTAAAAAAGAGCTTTGAAAAACGCGGAGTTACGTTCTATCTCTCCGCAAAGGTGACGGAAGTCACCGCAAACGCTGTGAAGTACGAAAAAGACGGCGTGGTCAGTGAAGTTGTTTGCGATAAAGTGCTGCTTTCGATCGGACGCCGCGCGAACACCAACGGCGTCGGGCTTGAAAGCATCCATGTGCTCACCGAGCGCGGCGCGGTCGTGACCGACGCGCACATGAAGACCAACCAGCCGGAAGTCTACGCGGCGGGCGACGTCAACGGAAAGTCGATGCTCGCGCACACGGCATATCGCGAGGCAGAAGTTGCGGTCAACGTGATGCTCGGAATGAAGGATACGATGCGTTACGAGGCGGTGCCCGGCGTACTGTATACGAATCCGGAGCTTTCCGCGGTTGGCGAAACGGAAGCCAGCGCGAAGGCGAAGGGACTCGATTTTACCTGCGTGAAGATTCCAATGCGCTTTTCCGGCCGCTATCTTGCGGAAAACGAAGGCGGCGACGGCATCATGAAGCTCGTGGTCAACAACGCCACCAAGCGGGTGCTCGGAGCACAGCTTTTGAGCAACTACTCCAGCGAGTTTATCGTAACCGTCGGTACGTTTATCGAGCTGGGCATGACGCTGGACGAGATTAAAAAGATCGTGTTCCCGCATCCGACCGTGTCCGAGATCATCCGCGAAGCGGTCTTCCAATATTAAACTGATGTGTTTGAAATAAGGAGAAAAGACAATGTCAAAGCAAATCTTCATCGATCCCAATGTCGTCAGAAAGCCTAAGACGCTCTCGTTCCCGCCGATTCCGGTCAACCAGTACCAGAAGACCGTCAAGGATGAGAAGAAGAACTTCTCGAAAGAAGAGTTCCTCAATATCTACCGCGACATGGCCTACATCCGCGAGTTTGAGACTATGCTCAACCTCATAAAGACCACCAATGAATATTGCGGCGTGCAGTACAACCACCCCGGCCCCGCGCACCTTGGCATCGGTCAAGAGGCGGCTTACGTCGGCGCGGCTTACGAGCTCACGCTGGATGATTTCACCTTTGGTTCCCACCGCAGTCACGGCGAAATCATCGCCAAAGGTCTGCGCTCTATACAGATTCTGGACGACGCGAAGCTCATGGAGATCATGGAGAGCTTCTTTGGCGGGCGCACGCTCTCCGTCGTCATGGACAGCGGCAAGACAGTCAAGGAGATTGCGATCAACTTCCTGCTCTACGGCATGATGTGCGAAACGTTTGCGCGCAAGAACGGCTTCAACCAGGGCCTCGGCGGCTCCATGCACGCGTTCTTTACGCCGTTTGGCATCTTCCCGAACAACGCAATCGTCGGCGGCAGCGGCAGCATCGCGCCGGGCGCCGCGCTCTTTAAACTCAGCAACAAGAAGCCCGGCGTGGTCGTCTGCAACATTGGCGATGGCTCCATCGCCTGCGGTCCCGTGTGGGAGGGCCTCATGATCTCCGCTATGGATCAGGTTCGCACCCTCTGGGGCGAAAACGGCGGCGGCATGCCGATCATCTACAACATCAACGACAACTTCTACGGTATGGGCGGCCAGACACGCGGCGAGACCATGGGTTACGATATGGTCGCGCGCATTGCGGCGGGCGTGATGCCCTCTGCTATGCATGCCGAGCGTGTGGACGGATTTAACCCGCTCGCGGTCATCGATGCCTATCGCCGCAAGATCCCCGTTGCCAAGGCGGAAGGCCCCGTGCTGCTCGATCTTGTGACGTACCGTTTCAGCGGACACAGCCCGTCGGACTCCAGCACCTATCGCACCAAGGAGGAGATCGAAGCCTGGGAAGCGCAGGATTCCATCCTCGCGTTCGGCAAGCAGATCGTCGAGGCGAAGATCGCCACGCAGGAAGAGCTGGACGCAGTTTGGGTTATGGTCAAGGACAACATGCTGCGCAACATGAAGCTTTCCATCGACGAAAGCGTTTCCCCGCGCATCGACATCTACGGCGCGGAGAGCGACTACATCGGTAACCTCATGTTCTCCAACCAGAAGGTGCGCTCCTTTGACGAAACGAGGAAGCCGGATGTATTGTTGCCCCGCGAAGAATGCCCCCGCGTACAGCAGATCGCGAAGAAAGCACGCTTTGGGTTGGAAGCGGACGGGAAACCCGTCAGCAAGAACCGCGTCTATCAGCTGCGCGACGGCATCGCGGAACCCATCATCAACAAGTTTTACGAAGACCCCACGCTGGTCGCATTCGGCGAAGATGTCCGCGATTGGGGCGGCGCGTTTGCGGTCTATCGCGGCATGACGGAGGCGATTCCGTATCACCGTCTGTTCAATACGCCCATCGCGGAGGCGGGTATCGTCGGCGCCGCGATCGGTTACGCCATGAGCGGCGGCAGAGCGGTCGCGGAGCTCATGTATTGCGACTTCTTAGGTCGTGCGGGCGATGAAATCTTCAACCAGCTCTGCAAGTGGCAGTCCATGAGTGCGGGTATGCTTAAGA
The DNA here is from genome assembly GCA_039683525.1 of Clostridiaceae bacterium. Classification (GTDB taxonomy): domain Bacteria; phylum Bacillota; class Clostridia; order Christensenellales; family CAG-138; genus UBA7703. The sequence goes on along the minus strand of JBDKRF010000160.1, from coordinate 4,571 downwards.
TGCCGGTCGTGCTGCGGATGAGCGTCGGCAGCAAGTACGGCGCGCAGCATTCGCAGGACTGGAGCGCGCTGATGACGCACATCCCCGGCCTCAAGGTCGTGTTCCCGGCGACGCCGTATGACGCAAAAGGACTTATGCAGTCCGCAATCAACGGCACCGACCCGGTCATCTTCCTCGAAAGCCAGCGCATCTACGATGTTGCCGAGCTATTCCATAAGGAAGGCGTACCGGAAGCGGAATACGAGATTCCGTTTGGCGAGCCGGACGTCAAACGTGCGGGTAAAGACGTCACGATTCTTTCCATCGGAGCCACACTGTATCGCGTGACCAAGGCCGCGGATATCCTGCAGGAGAAGTACGGCGTTTCCGCCGAGATCATCGACGCGAGATCGCTGGTTCCCTTCAACTATGAACCCGTGATCGAGAGCATCAAGAAGACCGGGCGCATCGTCGTCACCGGAGACGCGTGTGAGCGCAACAGCTTCATGCGAAACCTCGCCAGCAACATCGCGGACCTTGCGTTTGACTATCTCGATGCGCCGCCGATCGTCGTTGGCGCAAAGAACTGGATTACGCCTGCGCATGAGATGGAAGACGCGTTCTTCCCGCAGCCGGAATGGATCGTGGACGCCATTCACGAACGCATCCTGCCGCTGAAAGGGCATGTCTGTAAGCATAACTGCACGGAACTCGAACAGATCCGCGAGAATAAGCGCGGTATCTGAGAGATTGATCAACATTGGCGACGGATATGGTATAATATTCGTCGCCATCTCTTTATTATTTGACCAAATGGTATAATATTTCCCGAGATCTTTTTATCAACTTTTTCTTCAGAAAGGAATCTATGATATGAGCACAATTGAGCAAAAAGCGATTACTACCATCCGCTTTCTTGCGGCGGAAGCGGTGCAAAAAGCGAACAGCGGGCACCCGGGTCTTCCAATCGGCGCGGCACCCATGGCGTTGACGCTTTGGAAGCAGATGCGCCACGATCCCAAGGATACAACCTGGGCGGGCAGAGACCGTTTTGTGCTTTCGGCGGGACACGCGTCTATGCTGGAGTATTCGCTGCTGCATCTGTTCGGCTACGGCTTAACGATCGATGAACTGAAGAATTTCCGCCAGTGGGGCAGCAAGACGCCGGGTCATCCGGAGTTTGGGCACACCGTCGGCGTTGAGACGACGACCGGCCCGCTTGGGCAGGGCATTGCAAACGCGGTCGGCATGGCGATGGCGGAATCTCGTCTTGCTGCCGAGTTCAACCGCGAAGGGTTCCCTGTGGTCGACAACTACACCTATGCGCTCACCGGCGACGGCTGCCTGATGGAGGGCGTTGCGTCCGAGGCGGCTTCTCTTGCGGGCCATCTGGGCTTGGGCAAACTGATCCTGCTGTATGATCGAAACGAGATCACGATTGAAGGCAACACGAGCCTCGCGTTTACCGAAGACGTCGGCAAACGGTTTGAAGCGTATGGTTGGACAGTACAGCATGTTGCCGACGGCGAAGATACGGCGGCGATTGCGCAGGCGATTGACAATGCCAAGGCGGACATATCGCATCCTTCGCTGATCATCATTCGCACGGAGATTGCGCACGGCACGCCGAAGGCGAACATGGCGAGCGCGCACGGTGAGCCACTGGGCGCAGATGCGCTCAAGGCCATGCGCGAATATTACCAATGGAACGAGGAGCCGTTTGCGGTTCCGGATGATGTGAAGGCGTATTTTGCCGAGCTGCAAAAGGGCTACAGCAAGCAGCACGCGGAATATGACGCCATGTTTGAACAATACAAAAAAGCGTACCCTGATCTTTACACCAGATGGGTTGCATGGCACGAGAAGAAGTTGCCGGACGCGCTCAAGAAAGACCCGCGCCTGTTTGCCTCCAGCGAGCCGAAAGCGACGCGCATCGTTAGCGGAGAGCTGCTAAACCTCTTTGCGGAGTATGTGCCAAACCTCTTTGGCGGCAGCGCGGATCTTGCGCCGTCCAACAAGACGGAGCTCAAGGGAAAAGGCTTCTTCGGCATGGAGAATCGCGCGGGCGCGAACATCCACTTCGGCATTCGCGAATTTGCGATGGCGGCAATCTGCAACGGAATCCAACTCTACGGCGGGTTCCATGCGTATTGCGCAACGTTCCTCGTGTTTACGGACTATCTCAAGCCTGCGCTTCGCCTGTCCGCCATCATGCATCAGCCGGTGGTCTACGTGATGACGCACGACAGCATCGGCGTCGGTGAAGACGGACCCACGCACCAGCCGATCGAGCATCTCGCGGCGCTGCGCGCAACGCCGAATACGCTCGTATTCCGTCCGGCGGACGCAAAAGAGACCGCCTATAGCTATATCGCGGCGTTTGAGGCGGAAAAACCGTCCGTACTCGCGTTGACGCGCCAAAACCTGCCACAGTATCCGGAGACAGGAGAGGGCGCGAACAAAGGCGGCTATATCCTCAAAGATGTTAAGAAGGGCAAACCGGACGTGATCCTGATGGCGAGCGGCAGCGAGGTTGAGCTCATCTACAAAGCAGCGGATCTACTGGCGGCAGAAGGCATCAAGGCGCGCGTCGTCTCCATGCCTTGCCTCGACCTGTTTGACGATCAGGACGCAACCTACAAAGAAGCCGTGCTTCCGCGCAGCGTCCGCGCGCGCGTTGCGGTCGAAGCCGCGTCTGCCTACAGCTGGGATCGCTACGTCGGGCTTGACGGCGAGACTGTCTGCATCGATCACTTTGGCGCATCCGCACCCGCGAGCGTGCTCTTCAAGGAGTTTGGCTTTACGGTCGAGCACGTTGTTGCCGCCGCAAAAGCGAGCCTTGAGAAAGTGAAAAACTGGAATAAACCGATTCAGTAACAGCCAAACCTAAGCTAGCCTAATCGAAGAACAGGAGGAGACTGCCGTTGAACCGATTTTTAATTACAGACTGTGTCGATCCCTATGAAAACCTCGCGCTGGAAGAGCTTCTGTTTGAAACACAGGGGGAGGGCGCGACCTTCTACCTCTGGCAAAACGAGCGCACGGTCGTCATCGGGCGAAACCAAAACGCGTGGCGCGAATGCCGTGTAGAGCTACTGGAGAGTGAAGACGGAAAACTCGCGCGCAGGTCTTCCGGCGGCGGCGCGGTCTTTCACGATCTCGGCAACCTGAACTTTACGTTTCTATTACCGAGGGATCAGTACGACCTTGTGCGCCAACTCGGCGTGATTCAAAAAGCCGCGGCAAAGTTCGGCATCGAGACCTCGTTTACCGGCAGAAACGATCTTGTTTTGACTGCGACAGGGGAGAAGTTCTCCGGCAACGCGTTCCGATTCTCCAACAATGTCGCGCTCCATCATGGCACGATCCTGATCTCCGCCGATTTCTCGCGCCTTGGGCGTTATCTAGCGCCATCGCAGATGAAGCTGGAGTCAAAGGGAGTCAAGAGTGTGGTCAGCCGCGTAACGAATCTTGGATTGCAGAATCCCGCTTTGACCGTGGATACGATGAAGCAGGCGTTGATGGAAGCGTTTGAGGAAGAGTACGGCGCCTACGAACCGCACAGCTGGGATTTGATTGACAAAGAGAAACTAGAGCAGAAGCGCCAGACCTATTCTTCCTGGGAATGGAAGTTTGGCACGACGCCCGCGTTCAATGTCTCTCTTGAAAACCGCTTTGAGTTCGGTTGTCTGGAACTTCTTTTGAATGTGAAGAACGGCATTGTCGAATCTGCGACCTGCTATACGGACGCGATGGATGCCTCCCTCGCCAAACGAGTGGAAGACATGCTGACAGGCTGTAACTACGGCGGTGGAGCGCTCTGTGCTCGGCTGCTTTCGGCAGGCGGAGAAGAAGAAAAGGCAATCGCGGCGTTTCTTGCCCAGCAGACATTCTGATTTTTATCACAGTATAAACAAAGAGACGGGATTTCCCGCCTCTTTTGTTTGATGTTTGTAGTTTACTGAAGTAGCCCCGTGATGTCGGTGAAGGTGCTTGCACCTCCCGTAACTTTGGGCAGCTGGCCGTCCCATTTTTGCAGCAGCTCGTAGCGAATCAAAATATCGCTGAGAGACAGTGCAATGGTCTCGTTGCTGCTCGCGGTTGCGTCCGCGAGAAGCTTGATCTTGTCCGCCTCGGCCTGGGCTGCGATAACCTGCTTCTGCGCCTCGGTGTTGGCGATAACAAGCGCCTGCTCCTGCTCCGTGCGGGTATTGATCAGGTTCTGATCTGCGACCTGCTTTGCCTCAATCGCGCGGATGTACTCCTCGGAGAAGTCCCAGTTAACGACGTTGAGGTCGTCAATCATGATGCCGTAAGGATTGAGCTTTTTGTTGAGGTTTTCGTCTAGAAGCACGCTGACTTCGTTGCGCTGGCTGACCAGCTGCTGCGCGGTATAGTTGGCGGTAACCGCTTTGAGTACCTCGTTGATGGATGGTATGACGAGAACATCTTCAAAGCCGAGTCCTACCTGCTTGTAGATCTCCGCACTGGAAGCCTTGTTGATGTGGTAGTTCACCGCGATGATCGAGGACACCGTCTGAAGGTCTTTGCTGAACGCTTCGGTGGTTACTTCGGTCTTCACGATGCGGTTG